>NZ_JBPLBG010000034.1:0-261898 GCF_054039255.1 Candidatus Harpocratesius sp. | reverse complement strand
GTTCCCGATTTGGCAGTAACCTATGTGACCCTCAAGAATAACCCCGATGCTGTTCTGGATGATCGACGATTTCCGCATGGCTTTACTGAGCTTCATCGTGCTTGGTTGATTAGGGCAGCAAATCCCTCAACTATTGAATATCTTCAATTACATGCAGGTTCGGGCGATGAAGTTTTGACAGAGATATTGCTTAAAAACAAAAAGCAGTTGCCGAACTCGCCTTTTTATTTAATTTAAGTTTAGGGATTGATTTAGTTACTCTCTCTTCCCAATTAGGCATGACTCTGTTTAGATTGTTTTTTTTTTCAGGCAGAGGGTCATATTTTCGACTATGAAATCTTCACATTTAACATCAAAAATCAGCAAATAAAAAATCATCTTAACCCCAAAAAAAGAGTATTCTGGCGGGCAGTTCAGCTGCTGACGGCGGCAGACACGATTATCCGAAAGGAGCCAACCATTTAAATATAGGTATTGGTAATGTGCAGAATTTTTTTTTGTATAAGTTTTTTTTTTTAATTTAGCACCAAAATATATTTAGCGAGGAAAGTAGAAAATATCGGTTTAAAAGAGTGAAATTTATCAAAAAAGGCGAATAAAAAGGTAGAAATTCTCTAAAAAGGTAAAAATTTTCTAAAAATGGAGAATACAGTGTTAAAATTTGAAATGGAGGTTAATACATGCAAGAAAAATCATATTATAAGGTAAAAACAATTTTTAGAGATTTGTTCTATAGATTTGTTCTATAAATTTGTTCCAAAAATTTATTCCAAAAATGATTCTTTTAATAAGAAAAAATGGCATGTATTAAAGTTCACCAGAAAAAATCTTAACATATTGCGTAATATTGAGTCATTCCTTAATGCAAAATTCAAAATAAGGCATTAATATGAAGATCAAGAAATATCTTTTAAGACTAAATTACACTGATGAATAGACCAAAAAAATAAAATCAATTAAATGTATTCAAAATGCGCTGTGTTCTGCTTATTTTTATGCAAGAATCGTTTTTTAGCAAAAAGACTAATGGTAATAATCGTATATATCACAAATATAGATGGAGAATTAGAGATTTAATTTTCATTTTCAGGTTTTTTTTTCTGGAATACCTTTAACTGCCATTGTTCAGTTATAATTAACTGTTGTATAATGTTGGGTATTGGCACAAAAAGATTGCAAGATGAAATGTTGCCAACAAACGAAACACATTCTTGCAGAGATAATTTTGGCCAAGCCAATTGTTAATTATTGTATTTTATGGTAAATGATCTGAAACTGTGGAACAAATGATCTATGTTGCTTACCGCTTAACTGTATAAATGGTGCGAATAAGTTTAAATATTAGTCGAATTTTAGTGTTCCATCGAATGTGGTTTATATCAGTTATAGCAGAAATGTTTTAATATTTAAAGAATAAAAAAAAGATGTAGTATTTGCAAACTTATTCGCACATATAAGTCAGTCATATCGTAAAATAATGAAGCATTTAATTTCTTATATTTTGGTTGGAATATTTGGCTTTTCAAACTTATTCGCACTAATTTACACCTTTCACACATATCCTTTATGCTTGATACATCCTATCAATTGATATTTAAGTTGAATGAAAAAGCATTTAAATAAACAAATTTGTTTCCTTACTATGAGAGAGGAACCGATTTACCTTCCAATCTGGAATTCTAATAATAAATATTTAGTACGACCTTCGAAAATAATCGCTTTAGGTTTGAATTATTTTGAACATATCAAGGAGAGTGAAGAAATAGCTTTTAATTTAGATATTTCACAAGATAAAGCAAAAAATTCAGTACCAAAAGAACCGTTACTTTTTCCAAAAACACCTAATGTGTTAATTGAGCCAGGTTCTCCAATAATTCTTCCTGAAATAGTATCAAAATATAATTTTTCCAAAGTCCGTACGGATATTGAAGCAGAATTAGCGATAATTATTGGGAAGCGGTGCAAAAATGTATCTGAGACTGAAGCTTTCAATATGATTTTAGGATATACAGCTATGAATGATGTTAGTCAGCGAAATATTCAAAAATCAGACCGTTCTGGTTGGTTTCGAGGGAAATCATTCGATACCTTTGGCCCTATTGGGCCACAAATAATTTTACAAGAGGATATGGAAAAATTGGGGGATCCTCAAAATCTTCATATTCAAAGTCGAATAAATGGAGAGATCAAACAAAATTCTAATACAAAGTATATGATTTTTTCCATTTCGAAAATAATATCATTTATTTCGATGAATTTTACTTTAGAACCCCATGATATTATTTTAACAGGGACACCTAAAGGAGTGGCCCCAATAAAAGCAGGAGATATTGTAGAAATTGAAATAGAACATATTGGTGTATTGAGAAATCCTGTAATCAATAGTTAAATAAATAATCACAGAAATATTATGTAATTGGATAAAAATTTTTTTTTAGTTAAGAGTGATTTTTCTTATAATTCTATTTTTTTTCTTGATTAGTAATTTTTAGAATTTTATTATACCACAACTATTCTTTATTCTTTATATTTATACAAAAATCATACTTATTCGCACTTATCTACATTCGTTCTATCATCAAAATTAGCAACCTCAATAATTGGCATCCCGATCTTTTAGATTATAAAACAAATATAATCAAATTAGAGAATATAATTTAATTAATGCAGGTGAGAAAATTGAATAAAAAATCAGAACTTTCCAGTAGATTACGCGACCATATGTTGGAACCATCATTCTATTTCAAAGTATTATAGAATATTCAACTCAAAAAATGATGAATAAAGAATCAAAAAATGATGAATAGAATCAAAAAATAAGGAATATAAAGAAAAACTTATTCGTACCTTAACTCGACGCACCCTTTTTTTTTTTACAATTACCTTCCTTCCTTCATACAATCCTTCATAAAAATATCAACTCTTAAACCCCTCGGAAAGCTATCTGACTCCCAACAGGTAGCTTTCCACTCCTTTTATTTTAATAAATGATTTTTAGCGAATGATTTAGAGATGAAAAAAGGATATTAAAAATTAAAATAGAACATGTATATAATTTATAGATTTTTACATTAATTTATTCAAAATGTTGTTAGTTGTAAAAATTTTCTAATCATTGGGTAAAGAATGAGAAAAATGGTTAATAATTTAAATAAAATTCATGACAGAAAAAACACAGATTCAATAAAGTGGAATTCGAAATTATTGAATGAATGGTTTCATGTTAAAGATGTTTTACCTTTATGGGTAGCAGATATGGATTTTCGCGTACCTGAAGCAGTTATTGAAGCAATAAAAGATCGGGCTGAACATGGCATTTTTGGTTATTCTTTTGCAGATGATAGTTATTATCAAGCAGTTATAAATTGGTTTGATCAAAATCATAATTGGAAAATTAAAAAAAATTGGATATTAATCACTCCTGGAGTTGTTCCTGCGATAAATATGCTGATTCAAACTTTTTCTCGACCAGGGGATCAGATTATAATTCAAGAACCTGTTTACTATCCTTTCAAAGAAGGAATTCTCGCTAATGGGCGTCGACCTTTAATTAATGAGCTTAAAATTGTTAATGGTCGATATGAGATGGATTTTGAAGATTTAGAAAAGAAAATTCAAAAAAAGCGTGTCAAAATGCTAATTTTATGTTCACCTCACAATCCTGTTGGACGTGTTTGGAGTAGAGAAGAATTAAAAACACTTGGTGATCTATGCTTAAAAAATAATATTTTAGTGATATCTGATGAGATTCATTGTGATTTGATTTTTTCTTCTCATTCACATATTCCATTTGCTTCAATTTGTTCTGAATTTGCTGAAAATTCAATAACCTGCACAGCTGCTTCTAAAACGTTTAATATTGCGGGGTTACAAGCATCGAATATCATAATTCCTAATTCTTCATTGAGAAATGAATTTAAAACGACCTTACAAGCTTTGGGACTATCCGGAGGTGCTAACATTTTTGGAATGCTTGCTATAAAGACAGCATATAATAAAGGAAAAGAGTGGCTAAAAAATGTTCTTAGTTATATTTATCAAAATTATCTCTTTTTAAAAGAATTTTTCTCGAAATATTTGTTTGAAGCCTTTGTATTTCCATTAGAAGGGACCTATTTAGTTTGGGTTGATTTTCGTTCTTTAGGTATTACTTCAAAAGAATTGGATGTTCTTCTTAAGCATCAAGCTAAAGTATTACTTGATGATGGCGGAATGTTTGGAGAATGTGGTCAAGGTTTTCAGCGTTTTAATATTGCCTGCCCACGCTTAGTACTAGAGGAGACATTAAATAGAATAGTTAATGCAGTTCGTATCCATATTCAAGAAAATCATTAGTTTTCTCTTTTTCTGTTCTTTTTTTTACGCGGTTTTATAAAAATTGCCGCTTTTTGATGGCATATCTCTTGAAACGGGCATTCTGCACATTTTGGTTGTTTTCGACAGACTCGTACACAGTGTTGCACAATTAATGCATGATATTCATTAAATACTGCTGCATTAGGTTCTAAGTTATGGTGAAAAAAGGTTTGAAGTTCATCATATTTCGGTTTTTGCGCAAAATATCCCATATATAACATCAATCGATATGTATAAGCATCTATTACAAAAACAGGTCGATTGAATCCATATAGCAAGATTGAGTCTGCTGTTTCTGGACCAATTCCCTTAACTTGAAGAAGAGCTTTGCGTAATTTCGTCGTTTCTATTAACTTTAGATCTGATATTGGTTGATTTTGCAAGAATGTGCACAAATTTTGAAGTTTAATTGCTTTTTGATTGTAATAACCTGATGATCTGATAATTTCAGCTAAGAAATCTTGTTTACATTCAAGAATTTTCTTCTTATTAAGCAATCCATGTTTTGCTAAGTTTCCTAAAGCCTTATCTGCATTTTCCCAAGAGGTGTTCTGAGTTAAAATTGCACCGATCATTATTTCAAAAATATCTTCTTCTGAATGAGGATAATTGTATTCTTTTGGATGATACCAAGTATTTTTTCCACGTTCTGTTGGATTTTGTTTTGATTTTTGCAATCTCATCAATGGCCACCATCCTTGTGGGCCATATTTTGAATAAAGTAAATTATATAACTCATTCAATTCAGGTAAATCTCGAGCTTTGTGTTGTCTTATAGATCTTATAGTTTTTTGATCAGCCATCCTTTATCTCCATTAAAAAAACTTATTTGCGCAAATCTAACAGAATTTATCATAACAAAGATTCTTTATTATCTAATATAGAAAGATTATAATGAAAATTTTAACTTCAATTAACTTTTTTTTAAGTGTTTTTGTTTTATGAAGCTTTTTACTAGTATTATCCTGTTATAGTATGAAACTTTTTGCATATATTTTCTTGTTATAGTATGAAACTTTTTACATTTTTTATCCTTTTTTAGACTTATTCGCACATGAAGATCTGAAGATTAAGAGTAGGATTAAGATTAAGAGTAAGAGTAAGAGTTAGATTAAGAGTAATAGTTAGATTAAGAGTAAGAGTTAGATTAAGAGTAAAATTAAGAGAAATGCTTTATAACGTAATCGAAGCAAATTTGGCAAGGATTCTCGAAATGATTGATTTTTTCTTTAAAATTATTGCTAAAACGATTTATTTCTGGGCCCTTATCAAGAATTTCAAGTGCTTTTTTCACAATTTCATTGGGATTTCGAATGTGATGCATCGGAAAGCCATTTTCTACCAAAAAAATTTCTTGAGGCGCGGTTTTTCCTGGGAAAAATTCAATGCTGGGAACGTTTAGCAAACTGGATTCACGCACTATCGTTCCCCCTCCACTTATCACCAACGCTGAATAAAAACATAGATCCACTATATGTGGTAAATACTGTGTAATAATAATGTTTGAATGTGCTGTATAGGTGCTTAATTGTTCTCTAAGCCATTTTTCTTGTTTATCTGATCTTACTAAAAGAAAATAAGTCATTTCGGGATGTTTTTCATAGATTTCAGGGAAAAATTGATTGATTAATGTTTCTTCAGGTTTTAATTTATTTAAAAAATAATCTGCAAATGCTGGTTCACTCCTGATTAGCACAAATTGACCCATTTTTAAGTTAAATTTTTCTAGTACTTTCGGATTTGGAGTATAATGGCTCAACCAAGCAATTTCATCAATACCATTGTATCTTATAAATTTATCGGGATGTGCATAAATTTTTAAATAATCTTTCAACGGAATGCATTTGGGAGTAATTACTTTATCTATAAAGGGAAACAACTGCTTAGAAACAAAATAACTGCGGGGTTCATCGCTAAATCCAATTGAAGGAATCCCTAATCCCATAGATAATCGAGGACCTTCCACTGAACCGAAAGTAACAAAAAAATCAGGTTTGAATTGGACTACAACTTCAAATAAACCTTGTAAACGTTCAATATATGCTTGCATTTTACCTTCGATAGTATCTCCTCCATGTTTTCCAACAGCAGTATATGGAATCTGAAGATCATCGAGTATTTTATATGTAGAATCAAAATCTCGAGCAGTGATCAAAAGTTGTGCTCCTTCATTTTGAAACCATTGAATCATTTGTGCGAACATAATTGGTGCTTTGGGTTCTTCTAAATCAATCCATATTTTTTTCTCAGTTAACCGCTTCACGCTTACCAAAAATATGTATAATTAAAAAATTTATCTTATAAGATATATTTAAAAATTAGATATTATCGAAATTTTTTATTTTATCGAAATTTTTCAGTTTTTCGAAATTTTTCATTTTGTCGATAATTATTAATCAGATACTGGTGAATAAAATGACTGAACAAGAAGAGAAATTGAATTATACAGTACAAGAACATGCAATTTTAAATAAACAGCCAGTTTATGGACCGAATTCACATTTTGCTGGCCAAGAAAAGACTTTACCTCCTACAGAAATAGGTGAAGGCTCTATAATTTGTTCACATGCAGTAGTTTATGCAGGTACAAAATTAGGAAAAAAAGTTTTTGTAGCCGATGGTGCTTCTATTCGAGAAAATGTTACTATTGATGATATGGCAGTAATTGGAAGAATGGTTACAGTAGAGTGTAATACAAAAATTGGGAAACGTTCAAAAATCCAAACTGCAGCTCATATTACAGGCGATTGTATAATAGGTGACGATGTTTTCATTGGTCCTGAAGTGACAACTATGAATGATCTCTATATGGGGGCAAAAGAAACTGAGATGAAGGGGCCAATTATAGAAGATGGGGCATTGATCGGAGGAAATGCGACATTATTACCGGGAGTAAGAATCGGAAAAAATGCAGTAGTTGGCGCCGGTTCTGTTGTTACTAAGGATGTACCTGCAAATGAAGTTTGGGTGGGGAATCCTGCAAAAAAAATTAAAATGAGAGATTGGAATAAGTAATATCAAAAATTTTCATTCACTAATTTTCATTCACTAATTTTCATTCATTATTTTTTCATCATAATTTTTTTATCATAATTTTTTCATCATTTTTTTTCATTAATTATTAATTTTTATTCATTATTTTTCATTCATTAATATTCTTTATTTTATTTTGATGTCGGCGTAATGTTTGCCAGAAATATGCAAGTGTAATAATATACCATAAAATCAAGATTATTCCTCCGATTAAAATTCCAAACAACCAGTTAACTGGTTTGTTAATAATAAATTGATCAATTATAACTAAAAATACAAAAGCTATTCCCAATAAAATAACCATTATAATTGAAAGTCCCAATATTTTAGGAAGAAGAGAAATTACTAGTATAATTACGATTAAGCTTATTGAGAGAACTCCAACTATTTTAAATGTATCATAAGGACTAAAGAAGGGAAGCATTAATAATGCTGCAAGAAGACTAAAAACACCTGAAATTATCGAAAGTCCAAAAAAATGATTAACTAGATCCTTTTCACTTAATGCACCAGTAGCTGTAAGTAATCGGGGTAATGTTAGTGGTGCATCTGGTTCTTCTGAAGCAATAATTAAATCATTTTCAATTAAATAGATATCTTTTTTTCCTATGGTATGACTTTCTTTAAAGCCATGAACAGAGGCGATTACATAAAAGCTGTTGAAGATTTGCGGTAACATGACCAATATCATGATTATTTCTATTGATCCGAATATCCCTACTAAAGCAATTGATGCTCCTATCACTAAAGTTCCAGTATCACCAGGAAATATTTTGGCAGGATATTTATTATATAAGAAAAAGGCGAAAATTCCTGCAAAAGTAATCATTCCGTAAATTATTCCTTGGCTGGAACCGATTAGGAGAGAAGATAAAATCATAAAAATTAGGGCTATTGAGGTTGTACCTGAGCCTTCACCATTATATCCTTCTAACATATTCACTGTATTTGTCATAACCATAATAATTATTGGAAGAGTGAGAGGATAGATTATAGTTAATTGAAGTCTACCTAATACAGGCAAAACTGGATTAGCTACTTTGATAAAACCCACAATTGGCAAATTTGCTATAAAAACAGGAAGACCAGTAATAAACATAAGAACTATTTTTTTAAACGAAGATAATTGTTTTCTATCATCAATCCATCCAACTATCGTTGCAATGGCAAGTGTGAGATTAAATATAAGCAATTCTTGCCAAAATGTTGGAAAAATGATGCTTATAAAAATGAAACCAATAATAATTGTGATTGAAAATACAATTCCTCCTGATTCTGCCGTCTCTGGGCGATTTTTTTTATGAATATCGTATCCTACATATCCTTTTTTCTTCATCCATGAAATTATATATGGATACAGCCAAAATGTAAAAACAAAAACAAAAAGCGTAATCAAGATAAGAAGTAGTATTTGGTACCATTCCATTTGCAATTGGGAAAGAGGAATCATTATATTCACGTAATTGAATAAAAGAATGCTATATTAAATGAATTCTGATACAAAAGAATATTTACTTTAAATGTTCATTTAGTAGTGGAATAGCAAAAATTTCCCATATCGGACGGTTTTCTAAATTAACTTTTTTTATAACTTTTAATAATTGTCGATGATATATTTCAGGAATTGATCGAAATAATTCTTCTAATATATTTTCTCCTAACGAAATTCTTTCCATAAGAGGAACAACCCATTTTTGTGGTATTTTTGCATAGATTCCTTCTATTAATATCAATTTTTGATATAATTCAATTGTTTCGGAACCAAATTTATCAATTATATTATCGATCGTTGTTCTAAATGATTCAAATTCACTTGCCCGATAAATTCTTTTTTTTTCTCCTGAAATCAACTCCTTTTCATATGCAGTTTCGAATAATTCGGTTATTTCTTTTGCCATTCCAGATAAAATTGGTTCAACCATATAACCAAGAGGCATAGAATAGTTTATCATTAATACTGAAAATACATGAGTTCCAGGGCTGAAGCGAGCTTCTAAATTACCTGATCGAATTAGAGAAACACCTTCTGGAAAACCAATTTCTTGAGCGAATCCATTGAGTGCAGTTAAAAAACCTCCTATTAATTGATCACGATTATTCTGATCACTATTTATTATATCATATTTATGAAGAAGTGTGCCTGTTTTTGTAATTATATATATTTCTACTAACACCACTTTTTATCAAAATATAATAAGAAGATATTACCTAAAAAATAAAGGAATCTTTGCACTATCTGGCAGTAATTTTATCTTTCTACAAAATATTTTAGAAGTTTTTCTGTTATATAATAAATTTGGTCATCTGTCATGCTGGAAACCATCGGTAGTTCAAAATGATTTCTTGCAATATGCTCAGCATTTGGGCATTGTGTTTTAGAATAATCCGGAAAATTGATCACTCGAGCCATATAGAAATTATCAATATTTTGGTATGCTGGTTGTTCATAAGACAAGACTGAATAAATTGTGCGTGATGAGATATGGTTTAACCTAAGATATTTAATTAAATCTTGTGGTGTAATTGATGGATCATTAATTACTGGAGCAAAAATATAATCTGACATTTGATGACCTGGTAACTGCTTTTGAAGTTGTAAAAATTTCTGCTCACTCAAAATTTTTCTGTAAAGATTCCCATTTCGATGTCGTCTGGCAAGAATTTTTTCTGCTCGATCCATTTGAACATTCATTATAGCTGCAGACATATCAGTAATTCGATAATTGAACCCAATTCGATAATGGTTATAACCACCTTTTGGATCACGACCATGGTTTTTCAAACTTTGGATTTTATCATATACTTCTTCAGAATTACAGACAATTGCTCCACCTTCACCTCCAACTAGGTTTTTTGTTCCATAAAATGAAAAAGAGCCGACATCTCCAAAATTACCAACATGAATTCCATTAATACGAGCATCATGAGCTTGAGCGCAATCTTCAATTACTTTTAGATCATGCTTTTCAGCAATCTCCATGATTTCTTGCATACTACAAGGATTTCCAAAAATGTGAACAGGCATAATTGCTTTAGTTTTTTCGGTTATTGCTTGTTCTATTTTATTAGGATTTAAATTAAATGTTTCTGGATCAACATCAACAAATTTTGGGATTGCTCCATTAAATAAAATAGAATTAGATGAAGCAATAAAGGTAAAAGGTGTGGTAATAACTTCATCACCTGGACCAATATCCATAGCAGTTAATGCAAGGTGAAGAGCACAAGTTCCATTTGTAACAGTTGAAACATATTTACTTCCTGTAAACTCTCCAAATTTTTTTTCAAATTCCCGAGCATTTTTACCTTCTATTAAATAACGACTTTTCACGACTTCTTCTACAGCTTTAATTTCTTGCTCGGCTATATTAACATCAACAACAGGAATATCCTTCATTTTTTTTATCGTGATCAGAAAGGAACCATGCATCAAAAAATTTATTTTACAAGGGTTTTTACAAGATTTAACATTATTTAAAGAACTTGATTTATTCCGAAAAAAATCCTTCATTTGAGATTTAAAATGGACACAGAAACACAGCAAAAATTGAAAAGTGATTATTATGAATTGCTTCAATATTTTGAAGAACAACAAGTTATTAGCAATTTATCGCAAATCGATCTAAAATGCTCCAAGCAAGAAGGAGAAAAGATTGTCCTTGCTTATCCAATTCAAGGCTTGTTAAAATATCATGGAATGAGTGATCCTTTAGAGAGAATTGCCTATTTCTCCAGTATTTCTCTAAATAATGGAGTAGGTGCCACAATTACTTACGTTCACCTTTCCCAACAACGTAAAAAGGATATCTTGATATTAAATGGAACTAAAATTGATGTTTCATCAAGAATCTATAAGCGAGTAATCCAGCAATTAAATCTAATTCGTGATAGGACGCAATTATCTAGTAAAGCATTAATTATCAGCAGAAATGTATATTTTTCTGATAATAAACCAAATATTTTTAGAACAATTAAAGAAAAGGGATTAGGAACTTCTGCTTCAGCAGGAGCGGCAATTGCGACTGCAATCATGCAAATAATATATCCAAATCGTTCTGAAATCTTAAATAATCCTCAAATTAGAAGTATTTTTGCTCGATTTTTAGCAGGTAGTGCTTCACGAAGTGCTACAGGTGGAATCAGTCTTTGGCTATCATATCCTTCTGCAAAATCATTAGAGTCTTTCAGTATTAGACTCGATCAGTTAGAAGATCAAGATTTCTTAAATGATATTGTTCTTTTCACAATTCCTTTAATATCAGAATTAAAAACTGAACATGCTCATTCCAGTGCTCCAAATTCACCTTATTTTCAACAATGGGCACTCCAAAGAAAAGTTAAAATTATTCAGTTTATTGAAGCAATTAAAACACATCACTTTGAACGCTTAGGAGAATTGATAGAAGAAGATACGCTTGATTTACATGCTATTTCGATGACGACAGGTATTAATGACTATATTTTAGCTTGGGAATCTGAAACCTTATTAATCATGAAGTTGATCCAAAAAATGCGAAAAGAAAAGAAGATCCCTATATATTATTCAATTGATACTGGTCCAACTGTTGTAATTATAACACTTAAATCATTCAAAGATTTTGTTTTTGCGGAATTGAATAAACAATTTCCAAAAGTTCCAATATTAATAAGTAAAATTCAAGGTGCTCCAAAAATTATTGAACCACATTCACATGAGTACTCATTTATTCGTGAGGACCTTTTAAAATTTCGACATTTACGTTGATTTACCTAAATATACAGAAGTCTGTTGATTAATTATGAATCTTTCTAAATTTTACAAAAAAAACATTGAAGAACGCCGTTTAATAATTCAATCGATAAAAAAAATACCTTTATCGGATATGAATTTATTAAACCATGAGAGTTATATTCCAAATGATAAATTAGATTTAATGATTGAGAATGTTTTGGGATACTTTCCTCTTCCTTTTGGCATTGCTACTCATTTTACTGTAAACAAAAAAGAATATCTTATTCCTATGGTTATTGAAGAACCATCTGTTGTGGCAGCAGCTTCAAAATCGGCAAAAATTGCCAAGATTCATGGCGGTTTTTCATCTGAACCAATTCAACCTCTCATGATTGGTCAAATTCAAATCTGCAATATTGATTCGAAGGAAGAACGAAATCAAATTTTCGAATATATCCATAAAAATAAAGACAATTTAATTTGTTTTCTAAACAAGCAAGATCCTGTTTTAATTGAACACAATGGCGGAGTTAAAGATATTCAAATAAGAGAAATTACTAATAATGATCAATTATTTATTGTTCTTCATGTCATTGCGGATGTTCGTGATGCCATGGGTGCAAATATTATAAATACAATGGTTGAACGTTTGGCAGATAAACTTCGCCCAGAAATTCCTGGAAGAATCAATTTAAGAATTATATCAAATCTTGCCATCCATAGAGTTGCTAAATCTCGTGCAATTTTTGATAAAGATGCTTTAGGTGGGAAAGAAATAATAAAGAATATTTTAGAAGCTTATTTTTTTGCATTAAATGATCCATTTCGTGCAGCAACACATAACAAAGGTATTATGAATGGTATAGATGCAGTGGCTATCGCCACAGGTAATGATTTTCGTGCATTAGAAGCAGGGGCACATGCTTTTGCATCACTTTCAGGTCAATATTTACCTTTAACACGATATTTTCTCCATCCAGAAGGTCATCTCATTGGAGAAATTGAACTACCATTAGCAATGGGAACGATTGGAGGAATGATTTCCAAACATCCCGGTGCCCAACTTAGTTTAAAGATTATGGATATTAATTCAGCAGAAGAATTATGTCAAGTTACTGCTGCTGTTGGATTGGCTCAAAACCTCGCTGCTTTAAGAGCTTTGGCAGATGAAGGAATTCAACAAGGTCATATGAAATTACACAAACGAATGTAAAGAAAACTTAATCACTTTATCATTTGATTATTATGGAAGAGATCTCTATTTCAACACCTGGTAAATGCATATTATTTGGAGAACACGCCGTTGTTTATGGATATACTGCATTAGTATCGACAATAAATATAAAATCTGTTTGTAAAATTCGAAATATTGAATCAGACGGAATTATTTTTAATTTTCCTAATTTTCAACAAAGATATCACCTAAAAACACTTGATTTATTAGCGAATGAAATTGAAAATTCTTCCCCAAAATTTGATTCCTTCTTTTACTTTTTAAAGACACTTCAAAAAATCGGAGACGAATGCTCTCTTTCTTTAAATGGTATTGAAATTGAAATATCTTCCTCATTGTGGCCTAATTCTGGATTAGGTTCGTCTGCTTCAACTGCATCAGCTTTTATTCAAGCAGTTAATCAGTTTTTTAACTTAAAATGGGATATGGATAAAATTAATGGTTATACATATTTTATGGAAAAATTTATTCATGGAAATCCTTCTGGAATTGATAATACTGTCATTAATTATGGAGGTTTTTTACTTTATCAGAATAAAAAATTTAAAAACATTAAGAATACACCCAGAATTCCTTTATTAATTATTAATTCAGGTCAAAGTCATCGAACTTTTCAAGCAGTAAAACAAGTAAAAGAAATGTTTGACAAAAATCCTAAAGAAATAGATGAAATTTTTCAGAAAATCGACAGAATTGCCGATAAAAGTGTTGAATTAATTAATAATGGCGATATAGAACAATTAGGGACTCTAATGAATCAAAACCAAAGATTACTTGAGAGGTTAAATCTTTCCACTCCACAAATCTCTAAAATTATTAAAATGGGTTCTTCAATCGATATATATGGTGTTAAAATAACTGGAGCTGGGTTAGGTGGGGCATTGATTGCACTTGGAACGCAGAAAAGTCTATTAAAATATCAAGAAAAATTACATTCATCTGGTTATCAATCAATTATCACTTCAATTGGAGGGAAATAAATCATCAGAGACGAAAACCAATCGTCAAATTTAGATATATCAAATATAACTATAATAAAATTAGGTGGTAGTTTAATTACTGATAAAACTCAACCCTTTTCTGTTAGGCACAGCATCATAGAATCGATTGCACTTCAATTAAAGGATTTTCTAATTAATTCAAATAATCATCTTATTCTCGTTCATGGTGGTGGTTCTTTTGGACATCCGATGGCACAAAAATATTCAATTCAGCAAGGATATAATCCAAATATTCCAAGTCAAATAAAGGGCTTATTATCAACTCATCAAAAAATGTTGGAATTGAATAAAATTATTATTGATATTTTTTCTTCTTTGGATTTAAATGTGTTTTCATTTCCTCCAAGTTCTCTTTTTATAGAGGAAGAATTTCAACTGAAATTTTACGGAAAAAGTATTCTTAATGAACTTCTTCATTGGAAAATAATTCCTGTCTTATTTGGTGATGTACTGTTTACTTCCCCTCATAATTTTAAAATACTTTCTGGAGATACCATAATTTCTCAACTTTGTTTTGAATTAGGCCCATGTAACATTAAAAGTGTAATTTTTTCTTTTGATCAAGATGGAATTTTAGAAAAAGAAAAGGATTCAGATCAGTTATATGTAATTCCACATTTAACGCCGTTAGAATTAAACAGATATCATATAAAAAACCCATTTCTTCATGGCGATAAGAAATTCGATGTAACAGGAACTATGGAAGGAAAAATAAAAGAAATAATAAAAATTTCAAATTTAGGTATTACTGTCAAAATTATAAACGGTAAAAAGCAAAATCTTCTTTTAGATGCTTTATTTGATCGAGAATGTATCTCTACAACGATATCAGAAAATTTATAAAAATAAAAAATAGGGAAAATAATATGATATTTATGCGCCTTTTCGCCTATTTCTGCGAATATATTCTTTTAAATCTTCTAGCAACATAGTATCATTGTAATCAGGCCATAATTCTTTTCTAAAGCAAAATTCAGCATAGGACGCATCCCAAAGTAAGAATCCTGAAATACGTGCACCGTCTTCCATTCCTGTGCGAATTAGATAGTCAAGTTCGGGAAATTCTTTGGTATAAAGGCATTTTTTTATTGTATCTTTTGATATTTCTTCTTGAGAATAACCATTTGCAATGATTTCTTTTACTGCATCTACAATTTCTTCTTGACCGTCATAATTTATACACACATTTATGAAAAAATCGTGATATTTTTTTGTTATTTGATTTACTTTCTCAATTCCATCTTGTATGTCCTTAGGTAACTCATTAATTCTTCCAATTATCTTAACCCTAACTTTATTATCATGAATAGTGGGTTCTAAAATTACTTCATTTACACTTTTTAGAAGTAAATTAAATAAATATGATATTTCCTTTGGATTTCTTTTTCTTACATTTTCTGAAGAAAGGGCATAAATACTTAGGTATTTGATTTTAGCATCAAAAAAAGCATATAATATTTTTTTTAATGTTTTGTACCCCTCCATATGTCCTTTTAATGTATTTTTTATGCCTTGACGTTTAATCCATCTTCGATTACCATCTAGAATGATACCAACGTGTCTTGGTAATTGGTCTTTATAATAAAGATGAATTTTTGATAAACTGTCGATTTTATCAAGTTCTTCCATTTCCTTATGGTAAGAAAGGTGGGGATTTCATATAAAAGCGATGGATGAAATTTTGAATAAATTTGATAAACTTCGGAACTTTTTTGAAAATATGAAAAAGAATTTTCAAATCCTTTTATTAGGATTATTTATATTCGGAACAATTGGAATCATTTTACTATTATATTTAACAAGTATCATCATTATTCCCACTAATATTGTTGATATAGGATTATGGGTTGGATTTTGGATATTTTGGATTGCTCTTGTTAATGAAGGATTGCATTGGATTAAAAATGGAAAACGTAGCGATTGGGCGGATATTGTTGCAATTTTATTTCTATTTATTACTGTTTTTCTAATTACTCGAGATGTTCTACTTTCTTTTGTAGGTGCTTTTTCAATCTATTTACTCTTTGGTATTGATGAATTAAAAGAGTATGAGATTTTGAATAAAATTGTTTTAATTTCAGTAATTACATATAATGTTATATTTATCGCAGGGATATTGGATGAAATTTTCCAGAAAGAAGGATTTTGGCAAAATATTGCATTTTCATTTAGTTTTTGGTTGATATTAATTTTAGGATTTGCGTTTTTTGGTAGAAAATACTTAGTTGTTTTTCGCTTTATGAGTGTCCAATATTTAACATTGTTACTTTATGTGGTTGCATGGTTGGTTATTGTGATGATAAATGGTATGTTTTCAATTAATTTTAACCAATACATATATGAAGCACTCATTTTAACTAACTTAATCATTTATGCGTTTAGTGGTCCATTAATTAATATTTTAATGGGATATAAAAAAGAAAATGATCCCCAATTAAACCAAATGGTAAAGGAAGTTGCAGAGAAAATAGGTTTAAATCCAAAAAAAATTCAAGTACGATTTGGAAAATATCCGATTTTGAATGCTATGGCTTATGGTGCATTTTGGAATACGAATATGGCAATTATTGCTCCAGATAAAGAAAGTATTCCTTTAAATGAATTAAAAGGAATTATTGCACATGAATTGGGTCATTTAAAGCAGAAACATACTCTTCTTTTAACTTTGGTTTCAACTGTTGAAATTTTCATTTTTCAATTATTAAAATGGCCTGTTACAATGTATGATTATGTTTTTAACAAAGAAAATCAACCTTTTGAGATGTGGGTCTTCTTATTGATTAATTTTGGAATTTCTATCTTTTTATATATATTTGTACGCTATCTGGAAGGTCATGCTGATAATGTTGCAAAAACTAGTGGATATGCTTCAAGTATTTCTAAAGGATTATATAATCTAGAATCATTTTATGCCACCAGTCATGAAATTGGATTAGATGCAACATTATTAAGTGATGAAAAAGTGTCTGAAAAAAATCAAATGTTGCAATATTACAGCACTGCAGTATATTTAAATAAAATGATTATAAAACCTTCTCGGGGAATCTTGATGTCAAATTTCATCAATTCTCATCCACCTTCTTTCCATAGAATCATGATTCTTTTAGATGAAAAAGGTTTTTCCCCATTACAAGAATCTTTTATGCCTGTTCTATTTTTAAATCAAAAAAAGGCGAGAGAATTCTGCATTAAAACCAATAATGCTCGACAGAAATATATGGAATTGGTAAATCAGAAAATTAAGGAAAAATTCCATTTTGAAAGGATAACAGAGTTTCATGAGACTCTTCAGCAAAAAGAATTTTATAGTTATAAAATTGGAAAAACACATGCATTTTTAAATATGATTACAGGAGAACGTTGGATAGGGGTAATTAAAGCAATAAATTACCGTGAAAATGTAACCGAGTCTCTGGAGTACGATGTTGAAATTAAAAAGGGAGAGAATCAAACAGAAATAATCAAAATAAATCCATCCATTTGTAAGGAAATTCCATTATTTATTGGATCAAATTATAAATTCAGAAAAGAAGGTATTCTGAAATTGAAAAATATTGAGTTAAATGTTCTTTATGAAGGAAAAAATCGACAAAAAAAGCACTTAAAAGACCCATACTATAAGTTTATCAACACTGGAGTGGCCATTTTTATCGATTTGAATGGTAAAGAAATAAGGAAGCCAATTTTTAAGACAAAATTCCCTATTGCATTTAAGTTAATTGAAGAATTTAATGGAAAAAACATTTTTCTCAAAAAATACGGAAGTTATATAGCCCTTAACGTTAAAGAATTAATGTTTGATGCTAAAGGAAAGTTTTCTGTCTCTAGTTTGAAAATTAATAACAAAAGTTTTTCAGGTGATTACCAGAATTCAGATTCAATGAATGATCATATTTATCAATTTAATTCAGAAACTCATACCATTAAATATGAAAGACTCTATTTTCCTATTCATAATGATGATAAAACAAAAGCAATGGAAACAAATTTCATTAAATTTTTACAAAAAGAACAAATTCGAGTTATTATTGTTTTGAAAAAGGCAGTAAACAGTGAAATTGATGGGCGAATAACTAATATTGAATTTGATGAAAAATCTCATGAATTTATTTCTAAAGTTCAAATAATATCAATATTTAATGAAGAAATTAATGTAAATCTAAAGAAAATTGATGGGATCTTTTTAAATTTACCAACATTAATTGTTCAAGATAATGTAGAAATTAGTTTGTTTTCAAAATTGATTAATAAAATTCGACAACTTAATCATCCAGAAAAAATCTTCATATAAATCTTCCAGTAAAATAGATACATGACAAAAAAAAAGAGGAAATCAAATGCAGATAAATTGGCTCGAAAAGATTCTTGGAATATTTCGATTAATGAGGGTCCAACAATATTATAAAAATTTAATAATTCTGGTTGGAATTTTCTTTGCAGGAGAATTTTTTAATTTTTCCCTTTATCCTCGAATATTTTTTGGGTTTTTAATTTTGTGTCTGACCTCTTCAATTATATATATTTTAAATGATATAAGGGATAAGGAAGCAGATACATTTCATTCTGAAAAGAAAAAATCCAGACCATTAGCATCAGGTCTTTTATCTGTCAAATTTGCATGGATTTTGGTAATTCTTTTAATTATTTTCATTGGATATATAATTATATTATTTTCCGATGTTTTTTCATTAATGTTGGGTCTGATGCTTGCTAATGGATTGATATATAATTATTTCTTGAAAGATATTGCATTTGCAGACATTATTTGTTTAAGTACCATATACATTTGGCGTGCTCTTGCTGGATGTGTACTTATAGACGTCACAATATCTCCGTGGTTGACCATTGCAGTTTTTCTTACTGCTTTATTTTTAGCCACTGGTAAAAGAATTGCTGATTTATCCTTGATGGGAAAAAAATCGGCCAATAATCACAAAAAAGCATACAATGAGTATTCTATTGATTTATTGGATAAATTTCTAATAATTATAGCAACTAGTTTATTTGTTGTTTATACATTATATTGTGTTTTAGGACCTACAGAATCTGACTCAATTCTTGCCTTAAAAAACAATTTACTTATTTACAGCACACCCATTGCGTTATTTTTAATATTCCGTTTTATATATATAATAAAATTTAAGCCCGAAATTGCTCGAAAAGCCCATAAATTAATTCACGATAAAGAGATACTTATTGCGGGATTTTTATTTGGCTTATTAATATTAAGCATTTTCTATTTAAATCTCGATGGAGTTAATTTCTTGAAATTATAAATTCTAAAAATTTTGAGATGAAAATTATGAGTTGGAAAGAATTAGGAAAAGTTTATATAAAAAAAGTAACACCCGAAACAATATTGGATGATTATGCCCAGTTAATGGAATTAATGAATTATTCTAAATATTTTAAACCTGAACAAAAAACATTAGTCAAGCTTAATCTTTCTTGGAGTAAATTTTTTCCTGCATGTTCATCCCCTCCATGGCAAGTTGAAGGAGTTTTAAAAAAACTGCGAAATGATGGATTCAGTGGAAGAAATATTTATACTTGCGAAAATCGCACAGTAGTAACTAATATTGCTAAAGGTTTAAAAGGAAATAAGTGGGAACCGATTATTAATAAATACAATACTTTTTTTATTCCATTAACCCGTGTTAAGTTTGTTCAATTTAAAAGTAAAATTCCATTGAAAGTTCTTGATTCAAAGGTTTTTCCAAATGGTTTTTCTATACCTCAAGTTTATTTTGGGAAAAATATGATACATCTACCAACGTTTAAAACTCATGGGCATACAGGCGCAAAAGGGGGAGAATTCGGAAAGGATAATCCTGAATCTGCAGGTGGAATAACGTGCTCAATAAAAAATTCCTTTGGAGGTTTATTAACAACGCGCCGCCATTTTGCTCATCAATATATGAGTGAAGTACTTCATGATTTATTAGCCATCCAAAAACAAATACATCCTAATATTATGGCTCTTGTTGATGGAACTGTAGCTGGAGATGGTGCAGGACCACGTTGTATGATTCCACGTATAAAGAATACAATTCTTGGTGGTTATGATCAAGTTGCTGTAGATGCCATGGTGGCAAAAATTATGGGATTTGATCCTATGAAATTACCATTTATTAAAATGTGTCATGATTCTGGTTTTGGAATAGGAGATCCTGACCAAATCGAAGTTATTGGAGATGTAGAAGTATCAAAGGAAAATTGGCATTTTAAGGTTAATCGTAGTTTAGTCATTTGGGGAGATCAACAAGTACGCAAAGGAAAATTGAAATTTTTAGAGCCTTTAATGCATACTTTCTTATTTAAATTAGGACCAGTAATGCTTTCTAGTGTATATCATGATCTTTTCTGGTATAATACTGTTGGAATGAAAAGAATTAAAAAATACATGCAAACTGAATGGGGACAGCTTTTCCAAAAATATCCTAATAAAGATCCTCATTCAAAGTTAAATCATCTAAGAAAAGAGTGAATAGATCAAAATTAATTCGCACTAATCGGTTAATCTGCTTTTTCTTTTATTTTTCTTTGAAGAGAATAAATGTCCTGTTCGTCTGCCTATAAACATCGCCGCTTTTTCATGTTTTGATGATACTTTATTTATTCCATTATAAGGTCTTTTTGAAGTTGAAGTTTCATTTACAATAAAAATATCGGATTGATTTTTGATTTTTTCACCTTTTATTAAATGATTGATATATTCATCTGTTAATTCAATTACTCCATCTCCAATTTTGATAATTTTCCTTTTAGTAGGAAAAGTTTGGAATGAAGTAATGATATATTGTCGTAATTCAGCAAGATTTGATATTTCACGACTATAAACGAATACACCATCAAAAAATACTGCAATACCTGTCATTCGGCGACCTGGGTCGATCCCAATTGTTAAAGTGTGAAATGATATTAAATTTTTTGAATATTGAAGTGCTTTTAACAGAATTTGATCAGGTGAATCTTCTTGTGATACTTCTAAAATGTGAATTGAAGATCTTATAATTGCTGAAGTTTCTTTCAGTTCCTCTTTTGTAGTAATTAAAACACGTAAGGATCGATGAATTTTTGAAAGATTATCAAGAGCAATAAATGGAATTTCTTCATTTCTAAATTTATGTGTAATTAAATAAAATAATTTTGCATCATGCATATATACACATATATCAACCAAATTATCACCCTGAATCAATAAAACAATAACAATAACAATAACTTTAACATATTTTTTATTGCTAATATAATGTAATAAATGCGATGAAATAAAAAATGGTATCAACTCAAAATATCAAAAACACAACTGTATACGATTTGTGCTCCATTATATTAAATAATCCTTTAATATACATGTTTTGGGGCGATTCTGGAGTTGGAAAAACCACAATTTCATTGCAAATTGCAAAATTCATAATGAATCACCAGGAAGCAAAAGTTCTTTATCTTAATACGAAAGAAACTCTTAATTTAAAACTGATTTCCAGATTATTTGGAATCGATATTAACTCTACAGTATTAAATGAAATTGAAATTGAAAAAACAAAGAATAGAACAGAAACAACAAAGATAATGGATGGAACCAATAAAAACAATAAAATTAAGGATTTACAATTTTATTATTTCCATTATACTACAGTTAAATCCCAATATGATTGTATTACACGCTGGATGCTCCAGATCCAACAATATATTCGGTTATTTGATAAAAATAATGTGAAATTGATTATTATTGATGAAATTACCAGCAGTTATTTGGTTGAAATGCGAAAAGATCAAACAAATGAAAATCTAAATTATAAAATGCTCCTTATCCTGAGCACTTTAAAAAAAATAGTAGAAACTTATCAGATACCCATTATTTTGTTGAATACCTTCACTATTAAGGAAACCCCAGATCAGCAAAAAACCATAGCAGTTCCGCATGGAGGAAAAATTCTTGATTTTTGGATAGATTTTGAAATTAAAATGACTCGCGTACCTTTACTGCAGGTAATTAATTTTGAAATTAAGAAAAATCATCCCAATTTTCCGTTGCTTAAATCTTGGAAATGGAAAATAAATTTCACTGGTTTTCAATAATTCTAAATGTAGAAATCTTATTCGCACTTAAATTTTCTAATAAAAAAATTAGTTTTCTATATGCTTTAAGTGAATTTCTTTTAGTATAGCTTCTAATCCATGAATACTTATATCTGATTTAATTGCATGTGGTTCAATATGTGTTCGTGAGAATTGAAAACCTTTACTAATAATTTTTTCTTCAATTGTCTTCATGCTTGGAACAGAAACTTGAAGATTATCACATATTTTATGGATATCATAATATCCTAAAGGAAATTGGTTTTCTTCTCTTACAATTTTTAATGTTCGTTCGATTCTGGATTTTGAAGGAATAACATCCTTTGAATTTGCTTCTACTTGATTGATACAATATAAAACAAAAGAATCATCATGAAGATCACCAATCCATAATGGGCCTCCAAATTTTAAAGAACATCCACAATTAGGACATTTTTTAGGGATTTCTAAAATATTAAGACTAAACTTATTCCGCCAATCACAATTAGAACACCAAACAATATATCCGATATTTTTCAAATTCGATTGAACTGCTTTTTTTCCCTTTTCAATTTGCACAAAGACACGGATGTAATGATCAAAACTAAGGGATAATAAGGGTTTTATTGCTTTCATCCAAGGATGTGTGTTTTTTGCAATATAATAAAGAAGAATTCGCAGACCTACTTCTTTTGAAAATGTAGATCGTAGTGAACTTACATTGTATTTTCTTAAACAAGCATCTGGTCGAACACCAAAAAGTACTGGAGTATCAGTTGCCGTTATACCTAATAATCCTCTTTTTTCAAGAGCGCGAATAGCCGATTGAATGAAAATATTGGGCGTCCCAAATGGATCGATATCAATGATGCTAAAAAATTCCCTTTTAGATGAATAATGTGTCATTAATGGAATGCAGTCTTGATTTTCAATTTGAATTTTTGTAGGGAGATTGTTAAGTTCAATGTTTTTTTTAATAATTCCAATTGCTAAAGGATTTATGTCATTAGCGGTAATACTTAACGGTTTTTCTAAGTAATTTGCCAATCTTAATGATCGAATTCCTGAAGCTGCCATTGTATCCAAAATTTTTAATGTTTTTTCTTCATTCTTTACTTTCCATAAAGTTTGGAATACACGATAAGCAATTAAGGTAATTGATCGGTTAATCTCTTGAACGGGATTATAAAAAACGGGCATAGATTTCAACAAAGCTTTTCCACCATTTGAATATTCCTCAGAAGGATAAGAATAAAATCGAATTCCACCTTCTTCAGTTATAGATAAATTAGAATCTAATCGTTTGTTACTGCCCATTATACTAATATCAATTAATCGTTATTTTAAACGATGTGCAATTTTGTTATTTTGTGATAATGGATGGGAAATAGAAAAAATCCATGGTTAACTAAACAAAAATCTGATCCCTACTATAAAAAAAGTAAAGCAGAACATCATAGGGCAAGATCATATTATAAATTGAAAGAAATTGATGCTAAATATCACATTCTTTCAATTAATGGACGATTTCCAAAAAAAATAATTGATTTAGGTGCTGCACCAGGTGCATGGTTGGAATACATAAAAGATCAGTATATTTCACGATTTGGGACTTCATTTTCGAATAAATTTAAAGTTGTAGGGGTTGATCTTACTTCAATTCGCCCTTTTAGTGAAAATAAAAATATAATTACTGTAAGATTGGATGTTTTCAAGGAAGAATGTGAAGATTTACTAAAACAATTGGCACCTTGGGATGTTATTCTTTCTGATTTAGCACCAAAAACTGCTGGAGATTTTCGGGATATAGCAATTCAAGAAGCAATGGTTCAAAAAGTTTTATTTTTTTCGCGTTATTTAAAAATTGGGGGAAATTTAGTTGTAAAAGTATTTCAAAGCGAAAAAACAAATATAATTTTCAAAGAATGGGCTCCATATTTTCATTTGTTTAAACGTATGAAACCTGCTGCTTCCAGACCTAAAAGTAGAGAATTATATTTAATTGGAAAGGGCTATAAAGGAAAATAAACAAAAATGAAAAAGAACTAAATACTGAAATTATAATAGTGATAGATTTACTTGAGTATTCTACAATATGAAAATTATGGTGTTGTTTCATTTTTGCCTTTTTTAGAATCATATTCTTGATGAAAAGGATTTCCTAAATATTGTTCATTATTTATTGATGAAACTATCCAATCTGTTAAATATGGGCATTTTTTAGGATTATATTGTTTTTGACCTTCATTGCATTTTTTACTGAAAGGGCAAATAAAACAAGGTAAGTCGTTAATTGTTTCCCATACTAATTTTTTTGATTTATTCTGTTTCTTAACGTTTATACCAAAATCATCAATTTTTGTTATTTGTTTTACCCATCTAGATTGATACATAACCAAATTTGTCCGTATTTTTGGAGGATCTTTATTCTCTAACCGTTTTATTGATTTATCTATTTCATCTCTGCTCAAATTGAATCTTTCTATCAATTCATCTACGACAAGTGAATTATTTGGTGCATTAGTTAAAGATAACAATATTTGTTTGTCAACAGCAAAGTAATTTTTCCGTTTCGTAGATATTGGTTTAGTCTTTTCTCTATCATTTGATTGTGAAGTGCTTTCAACTGATTTGGCAACTTTATGAGATTGAGTTTTAGAAGTCGGAGGCGATTTTTTACTTTTTGAAGTTGTGCTCTTTTTTTTTGTAGATTTCTTTTTACTTGGTTTTTTCTTTTCTGTAGTTTTTTTGTTTTTTTTTTTCGAAACGCTTGTATTTTTTTTTTTCGAAACGCTTGTAGATTTTTTTTTCGAAGCTTTTGTAGTTTTCTTTTTCGCCACCATTCTATTTTTAAATAAATCTTCCAAAACTAAAAAAATTTATTATTACACAATAAAACAATAGCTTGTGAAATTAAACGCGGAAGATCTTCAACTATTGCTTTCGTCAGATGTATTGGAAATTCTTTCTCCTTCAGAAATCTCTCGTATTTCCAGATTATATCCTTCAATTGCGAACTTTTCAAGTATTCAATTAAAGTTGAGACAGAAAACTAAAAGCATATTTAAGCGAATCTCTGAATTTAATTCATTTCTTCAAGATATTTGGGTTTTACCAACTAATATATTGTTTTTAGATCGTTTTTTTTATTTAAATAATAATTCTACAAAAGGAATCATTTCAAAAAATATTTTAATGCTTTATGGTAAAGCTAGATCGGGTAAATCACAAATTTGTCATCAACTCCCAGTAGAACTTTACAAGAAATTTAAAAAATCATCTTATAATCAAGAGATACAAGATAAAACCACGATTTTTATTGATACAGAAGGAACTTTTCGACCAGGAAGAATTAAAGAAATTGCAAAAGCTCAAGATCTTGATGGAAATCAAATTTTAAATAAAATTATTTCAGTTAAAGCTCAAAACTATGTTACTTTCAACTTAATGTTAAAAAAAATTCAAGAAATATTAGAATTACATTCAATAAAATTACTTATTATAGATTCCCTCACTCGGGTCTATCGCTTAGAAATGGCAAAAGATCCAAGTAGAACTGCCTTTGTCATCTCTAATTTGGCTCAAAATCTTAAACAGATTCAAAAGTGGGCAGACAATTTCAATCTTATAGTTTGTTTAACTTCTCAAGTTACCAGTCGTTTTGAAGAGAGTTATTTTTTCGATATTACTCCAGTCTTAGCCACTACTTTAAATCGGTTTGTAAAGAATTGGATATTATTGGGAGTAAATGAAGAAGAAATTGAACTCTCTTCCATTAAAGGACTCAGATATGCCCATATTGTAAACAGTGAGATCCATCAAGAAACAATTGAGAAATTTATAATTACTCCTCAAGGTGTGCAAAATTTTTATGGTTAAGCAAAAAAAATCATTTGATCAAAAAGGCTTAAATTTTATTTTTAGTTTTTTAAGAAGTGATGAGCGATAATCTTCAAATTCAAGTTGGGAAAAAACTTCCATGGATACTCGGACCCAAAATTCGTATCCCTAAAGTTAATTATCCCGTGTATCAAGATTCAAAAATGAATTTGCCTACTCCTGGAAGAAGCTTCATTTTATTAACAATATATCTCGCTCTATTCTGGTTAATGATGGGTGGTATCTATATATCTATCCGTAATCCAATCCCATTAGGATCAAGCGGTGATAAAAGTGTAATGTGGCTTTATCCTTCAACAAGTGAAGCATTCATTATAGAATCTGTTGTGGCAGCTGTTTTGATGTTCATTGGGGGCACGGGCTTTTTGATTTTATACAATTCTACAAAGCATGCTTATAACTACAGTTATTCATTAAAATTATTAATAATTGGAATTGTTTGTATTGTTTTTAGTTTTGCAATGTTACAATATATGATCGCTGTGAAATCAGGACAGTTAAATAAGTAAAAAAATCTTCTCTTTTTCCTTATTTATTGTTTATTTTTTCTCTCACAATTTTAATATTATTAATGTCCATAATTGGTAGGAGAATTATTCGATATTTTCTCTTTTATAAATACAAAGAAGAATTATTCAACTCTAATTATATTGTATTCTCCAAAATCTACTAATACTCGATGTAATCCCTGAAATTTTTTATCAAACTCAGGATTTCGAGAATCAATCCGTAGCTTTCCTTGAGGAAGTGTCGAAATTTTAAATTTCGTGGCAATTATCTGTATGTTTTTTAATCCTATTGATTCAAGGACTTTGGCACTCAATTGCAGATTTCCCCGTCCAAAAACAAAACCTTGGGCACCAATGGGTGTTACGATCAATTTTACTGGGCGATCCTTTATTTGAGCAAGTAAATCTTCTTCATTTAAATCAGATGCAATAAGTTTTTTATGATAAAAGAGATCAACTCCCAAGAGGGTTTTCGGTTCGCCTAAAATTTTCGAAATAGCACGAACAGTTGTTCCAGGACCGAGTAAATAGTACCAATCAGAATATGAATTTTCCCATTCCATGATAATCCATTCTGCTATTCTATCTTGATTTGCAAATTCTTCTTCTGTGTGAGGGCTCGCCATTTTAGAAGGTTGAGAAAGTGTTGGTTCATAGGGAACACGAAGATATCCATATAATTTTGATACAACACGATTATTCCGAAATTCTTCTTCATCTATATCAAGAACTTCCGCTTCTCGTAAAGGAATTTGATTATGAAGATATTTTATCACTAATTTTGCAGCCATTTCTGGCTTAATTGCAAAAACAGAAGAATGAATTTTTACTCCACCTGGAATTCCTAAGCAAGGAATATCCATCCCAATTATTTCACATACATCTCGAGCTGTGCCATCTCCTCCAATAAAAACCAAAAGATCTACTTGAAGATCTTTAAAATGTCGAGCAGCAATTTGTGTATGAATGGCTGATGTATGATAAAGTTTAGTTGATTTTAATTGAGCATCATTTACTAATTCATAAGAAAAATCGGTTTGTTCAATTATATTTCCTCCCATAATTCCGTCCACTGTTAGAAAATAGATTTCATCTTTTATTGATTTCAAGTATTCCAAGAATTCTTTCGCTCGTTGAGGTGTTTGAATTTGTTCATGGTGTAACTGTGCCTTCTGAATAACTTCTTCTCCATCTGAACCTTTTAAACCCAATTTTCCACCTAAACCTGCAATTGGATTTAAAATAAAACCAATTTTCTTTCTTTTCTGGGATATCAATTTATGCTTTCTCCTTCTGTAATACGAATATTCATATCAATATAATGCTTTTTTTTATTTGAAAATTATGGGAAACTTGCCTAATTGGGTCGACTTTATTCCTTTCCGCCCAATTTTTCGAGAAATATGCAACCATTTAGGTTTTGATTTTAATTTAGAAATTCAAGTCCGTGATTTTTTCAGACATCAATTAAAGACTAAGAGAATAGATGGGTTAATTAGTGAAATAGGTAATTTTGCTCGTAACCGGATCATTTGCTTTTGTGGTGCTGGTCCAAATCTTGATGACCATATTCAAAAAATGCATGATCAATGGATTAATCATCGAGACTCTTTTTATATCGTAGCAGCGGATGGAAGTGCAAATGCGCTTGCACTTTTTGATATTATACCTGATTTAGTAATTTCTGATTTTGATGGTTTAACCCCTCAACAAATGTGTAATCTTTTAGATCAAAATATTATATTGGTTGTATTAGCTCATGGTGATAATTATCAAAATTTGAGTTCTTACAGTTCAATTTTTAAGAAATATTCACGAATTATTGGAACTACTCAAGCATCTGCACGTTACCCTATAATTAATCCTGGTGGATTTACAGATGGTGATCGTGGCATATTTCTTCTTCATCATCTTCTACCTCTTCAAAAATCTTTTTTCTTGTTTGGTTATGAATTTAAATCAAAAATTGGTAAGTATTCAAAACCATATTTTGATAATAATATGCCTATTACACCCATTAAGCATCAAAAACTCCAAATTTGTGAATTTTTATTATCATTGATTCAATCTCGCTGGAATCGAACACTATTCGATTATTCTCATGATTTATTAATCATTAAGGAAAGATGGAATAAAATTCTTGATAATTAGTGAAAATTATTAATACTTTCTTGAAATCCATTTGAAATTCTTCAATCAACAGCTTTAAGTAGAAATCTCGCCTTTATTTCAATATAGGTGGAAAAATGACCGATATGAATAATGACTCTTCTTCAAAATCCAATTGGAAATCACTGAAAAAGATGATTAAACACAGTGTTCAAGAAGTTAAAAAGAAAATAAAAGAATATACTGTTGAAGATAAACCAGGTCAAAAACAAAATCAACAATTTTATGGAGCTCGACGAAGAATTATTACTGATCATCCTCCTAATAAAGATTTTTTATGTCCTTATTGTCAATCTACAATTAGCTCAGAGCTGATTGAAGTTCTTGAAGAAAATAAATCCATTATATGTGAGCGTTGTGGAAGTAGCTTACAACGATCAGATTTTTCATAATTAACTTCAAGAAATTTTGAACTTATTCACACTTATGATCCTTTAATGTGGATTCGTTAGCTTGATCACAAATAATCAATTGGTTTTTATTTGGTTTTTAATTTTAAGCAACATAAGGAGTTAGTCATTTTCCTTAAACAATAAAAAAATTGAGATGACATATTATGGGTAAAGATAAAGCATTTGGATTAGTTATTCTCATTATTGGGTTCGTTTTAATGATATTTTATATCATTTGGGGACCACTTTCGTTAATTTATCAAAATTCAAATGGAACTCTCTTAAAAGGCTTGGAAGGATTATATAATATTGGATTTTTCAACTGGCAATGGGCAGTTGTAATTCCTTTGACAATTATGGTCTTCTTAGTCGGTTTGTTAGCCGCTTGGATTGGTTATTCGATGATAACTACACCACCTCCAGTTCCGCTTGAAGAACTTGAAGAAGAATTAGAAGCTGAAGAAGCTGCAAATGCAGAATCTGAAACTGAAGAAAATAAAGAATAGTTCATAAAAAAACTTAATTTTTCAATTATCTTAATTGAATGATAAGTTCTTTATTATTTTTTTATATTTTTTTAACATGATCTCTTGATCTTAGAAAGATTTTACGGAATTAAAATGAGAAAACATATCTACGGTAGGGTATGGGGCATTATTCAACTTGGATTTTGGATCATTATGATTCCGTGGATCTTAATTTCAATTCCACTTGATTTATGGTATGAAACTTCTTCACATCCTAATTATTTTTCAGACTTTTTTTTATCTCCATGGGTGGATTGGAAAATAGGAATTGTTGTACTCTCGACTTTAAATATTCTCTTGGTTTGTATAAGTATAATATGGATGGGGTGGCACAAGATGCATCCTTTGACTACCGTTAAGGCAGAATCACTAAACCAAATAAATCTGGATAGGTTACAAGCAGTACAAAAATTCTCAAAAGAAACCTATTTAAAGCAGCTTCGTAAAGAGGCTCATCAATATAAGATTTTAAGAGAAAAAAAAAGATTAAAAAAGCGTAAATTTATTCAATTTTTAAAAAGAAGCTAGATTGTTTTCTGCCATTTTACTGAAGTTTTGATGTTATTATGAGAACTCATTCTTCTTTACTCTATTCATTATGAAGAATAGTTATTTGGATTAAATAATCTTACTATATCTTCTTCATCAAAAGTTCCTTTATATGTTTCTTCTATAATAACCCAGTTACTTTGAGAAGGGTTAATAATTGTATGTTTAACTCCAAATGGTATATTAAATTCATCTCCAGGGGAAGTATTATAATATACTTTTGAACCAGTGATTATTATTGGCTTTCCCCTATTTATTTTCCAATGTTCTTCTCTAAATTGATGAGTTTGCAGACTTATTCCTAAACCGGGGCGAATAAAAATCAAATTATAATCAGGATATGTGAATTTTACTGAATACCATTTAATTAAAATATCAATATATCCTGAAGGAACCAAATCTTGTGATATAAAATGCTTTGGATCTAATTGTTTGTGAGGTTTATTCTCCATTAGATAAGGATCATAAATGACCTCAAATCCTTCTTCTTCAACAAGTGAAATTTCAACACCAATACCTTCACTATTATAATCATCATCAATTCTACTGTTTTTATTATCCCTAATTTTAACACTAACAATACCTTGAGAAAGATTTATAACCATAAATGGCGATTGTGGCGGTATCATGATCATATACCCTTCGTGAGATCGAATACCCATATGATTTAGTGGAGCAATAGTATCATCTAAGATTACATAAATCAATTGAATTTCATCCCACGCTTGCTGATCTTGAGGAATTATATATAATTTACTCGTATTTGTGTTATTTTTCACCAATTTTGTTCCTCGACCAGGAACGAGATTCCATTTTATCATTATAATTCAACAATTTTCATTAATTTCTTATATCAAATATCTATTTCGAAAGAAATTAGAAATTTATTAAAAGGTGAGAATAAAATATAACTATTTGCAACTCTTTCTAGCATTCAAATAATCAAGTGAAAAAATTTTTTTAAGTTCCTATCTTTGTCTATTTAAGGAATTTCAATGATCACACTTTCAGCTTATTCAATTTTTGGATTGTCCTTCTTAGCTTTTCGTTTATGGATAGATGAAGTAAAATTGAAGAAAGAATTGGATTTCCGTCGAAGATACTTAAGCCGTATTGCAAATTATTTCTTTTCAATTGCATTAATTTACAATTTCCAAAATATGACTTTCAACATTATTTTAGTTACTTCCATGCCTGCATTATGGGTTGCTTTCTTTCGATGGGATTTTCGATTCTATAAACGCTTTAAAACAGGAATTCCTGTTTCTTCTATTCCTTTAGAAACTAAATCACAACGAACATGGATGATTATTGAACGATTAACACTGCACCCTCTTATGCTTTTCTTCGGGACACGTGCATATTTTACTGGATTGCGCCAATTTGTTTTAGGGTCAACTGCTTCTATCGATTTTTTGGGTCAATGTTTTTCTATTTTATATGCACTAATTCTTTTTTATGGTGCGTTTTTTTTCTTAGATGTTAGATGGTACAAACGCCATCGCTGGCCTACTGGAAAAATAATATTATATGCACTCATAGCATCTTGTATTATAATATTTCCAATCATAATAATTCCCACAATGATTGAATTGGGATGGTGAAATTAAGTAGTATCCCCTTTTTATCATAATGAAAATATAATTAACTATAACTGAAAAATAATAAAAATGAAATTTTCTTGAAATATTCCTTTATTTTTGTAATTATACTATATAAAATAAAATTCAGTAAAAAAGAAAAAAGATATGATATCTTTTATTTCAAAGGTACAAATTGAGAACTTCTAGTTGCACCAACTCCAGGATTTCCATGAGATACTTTCTTATTTGTAGGTGAATATTCACCTAAATAATGACCAATGTGTTCTGGAGTTATTTTTACAGGAATAAATTCTAATCCATTATGGACTGCAATGGTTAAGCCAATAAATTCTGGAAAGATGATCATATCACGGTTATGGGTGCGAACTACTACATCTCTCCCATCTTTCGCTGCTTTTTTAGCTTTTTTTAATTTACGTAAGAATTTTTTTTGGCGTCGGGGCATACCTCGCTTTAAACTGCGGCGTTGTCGTGAGGGTAGAAGTTCCATGAATTGTTTCATCGACATTCGTCTTAATTCATCCAAATTTTTGCCCCGATAAAGGAACTTGTGTCGTTGTTCAGACATGAGATATCACAAAAATTGATATTAATTATGTATAACTTCATGAATAGGCGATAAATTAATAATTTTTTGGTTATAAAAGTTGTATAAAATAAGTTAGCTTTTTGAAAATAGAAATAGAAAAAAAACTTATTCGCACTTCAAATCATTTATAGTTATTTTTTTCTCTTATTCCGTAATTTCAGATCTAAAAGAATATATACCATTGTACAAGAAGTTACACCGATCATCCAAATTAATGGTAATGAGCCTATTGTTCTGTTCTGTTCTTTCATATAGGATTCTAAGTTGATATCTTCAGTGGAAATCAAAGTTTTATAATTTTTTAGATTGCTTTCAGATTTGACTAAAATGCCAGATTCTAAATCATAATATTCTTCAGTTGTTTCTTCTCCATAAATACGTTCTCTAATGATACATTGAAACTGGATATCTAAATGAGTTATATTTTTTTTTTCATATCCGAGTTGAGACCATTCTGAAAAAATATCAGGGTCTACCCATAAGAATCCCGCAGATTTATTTGTAATATTTGCAGTTAATTCTCCAACTAAATCATATCCCAAATAATCAACCCAAACAGTTCCATTTCTTATTTCTTGGTATGTTAATCGAATATATCCTGTTACAGATTTGCTATCACCTGTTTCCCACCAGAAAACATCTCCACTATTAACTTTTAATCCTGATGCTTTTCCAGTTAAGATAGTGGTCATTAAAAATAATATTATAAAAATTGTATAGAATCGATTTTTTTTTTTCATACTTTTTTTTTTTGTTATCATTCTTGTTCACCATTCAAAATTATATTTATTTAATATTACAATATGATATTGATAAATACATTTGAATTTCGTTTTTTATTCTTTTATCTTTTATTTTTCCATAAATTATTTCTTTTATTAAATTTCTATTTTTTATAACAGAATTCCTGAATCATTATATTAAAATGTGTTGATTTTGCCTTCTAATGCTCTACATAGCGGTAGAATCGAAAATTTATTTAATGATCGATATTTTTTGATCCTAACCAGTTGTGATTTCATTTGATCTTAATGATCGAAATAATCACAGCTTCGAAATTCAGGCGCCGAGGAATGAAAAATCTCGGGCGTGAATATGCCCCAAATCGCAATTTTGTAGAATTTGGGCACCATATTCACTTTGATCATAATCGTAAGTTAGGAATCGCGATTTTGGTTAATATTATTAGTCAAAATCTATAATTAAAAACACTGTAAAGGAAAGAATCATTTATGCCTAATTGGAAAATGAGTGTTCAAGGCTTAGATCCGGATAGGACTGCAACAGCGGTTGGTAGAGAACTCGATGTATCTCCTAAAAATACACGAGAAGTCTGTAACGTCATTAAAGGGATGAAATTAGAAACCGCGAAAAACTATTTAGAAGATGTCATATTGTTGAAAAAAGCAGTTCCTTTTAAGCGATATAATAAGAAAGTAGGACATCGTCATGGTTTGAAAAATTTTAAATTTCCGTCCGGTCGTTTTCCTGAAAAATCAGCCAGAATGGTTTATGAAGTTTTAATTAATGCTGAATCTAATGCAGAATATAAAGGATTAGATCCTGAAAGGTTAAAAATAACTCATTCTGCTGTAATGAGGGGAAGAAAAGTTAAGCAATATATTGAACGCGCCCACGGTCGAAGTACTCCTTATTTTAGAGTTTTAACTCACATAGAAATTGTCTTAACTGAAATATAAAGTGAATCTTATGCCAGTCAAAAAACATTTTGTTAATAGAGGACTCCAACATACCTTGATTGAGGAATATCTTGCTAGTGAACTAGATAATTCTGGATATGCTGGATGTTCTCTTCAAAAAACACCTATGGGAACACGAATCACGATAAAAACTTCTCGTCCAGGAATTGTTATTGGACGAAGAGGTGCAAAAGTGAAAGAATTAACTGATGCAGTTAAAGAAAAGTTCAATATTAATGTTCCAACTATTGATGTTGAAACTGTTGAAAATCCTGAATTAAATGCTCAAATTCAAGCAGAACGTATTGCATATGCCATTCAAAAAGGACAAAACTATCGACGAGCAACCTACAGTATTATTCGACGAATTATGCGTGCAGGTGCAAGAGGTGTTGAAGTTCACATAAGTGGAAAAGTTACTTCTCAAAGAGCCCGTTCACAAGTATTTCGAGCTGGTGTTATTTCTAAATGTGGAACTCCTGCTGATGAAGGTGTATCGAAAGGTGTCTGTCATCTTACTTTGAAATCTGGAGTATTAGGAATTAGAGTCAAAATTATGCCTGAATCTTATCAATTACCTGATGAAGTTGAGATATTAGAAGGTATTTTTGATCGTTCTGTTGAAGAAAAGAAACCTGATGAAGGAGTAGATCCCTTTTATCAAGATGAACTTCCAGAAGATGAAGAAGAAGAAGAAATCTTTGAAGACACAAGTGATGTTGATGAAGCCTCAATTACCACAGCAGATGATACTGAAATTATTGATGAAAATAACATACTCGATGACTTAGAAGAAGAATCTAACGATCTTAATGTTGATGAATAAAAATAAATGGTGAAGTAAATGAAAGTAAAAATCAAAGATATTCGGAGTATGAGTTCCATCGAAAGAGAAAAAAAACTTGAAGACCTACAAAAAGAACTGTTTAAAGTACGTAGTTCAAATGCAATGGGTGGAACGATGCAAGATCCTTCAAAGATTCGTGAACTAAAGAAATCAATTGCTAGAATTTTAACAGTAATCAATGAAAAACATGAGAAATAATCCGGAATGGTTTATTTATTTAGATTTAATTGGTGTGGAATTAGATGCAAAACACAAAACAAATCCAAATTGGAAAGAATTCAAATTTATTGGCAAATGTATTGATGAAACAAAAAATACTGTTATTATCCAACAGCATCAATCCACCAAAATTTTTGTTAAAAAAGAATATATATTTAGAGTTTGGCTTCCTCAAGATGATGGTTCAAAAATTCAACTTGAATTTGATGGAATCAAAATTGTTGGAAAACCAGAGCAACGCATTAAATTAATACGAAAAAAATTACATAAAAAATATCATTAAAAGAATGGAGAGTATGAGATTGACTGAAACACATAATATAGGTATTCCTGATGTTAAGGAGCCTACTCGAATATGTGAAGATCCCAATTGCCCCTTCCACGGTGAATTAAGTCTTCGTGGTCGGATTTTATCTGGTGTTGTGGTATCTACCAAAATGCATGGTACTATTGTAATTCAAAGAGATTATAATTACTATGTACCAAAATATCAGCGGTATGAACGACGACGATCTAAGATTGCAGCTCATCTTCCACCCTGTATTGACGTTCAAGAAGGAGATATGGTGAGAATTGCACAATGCCGGAAATTAGCAAAAACGGTGGATTTTGTTGTTATTGAACGAATAACTAAGGAGGAATAATAAATGGGTGGACGAAGATCTGGACCAAAAACTTCATCAGTTTTTAGGACGAAAATCACACGTGGAATTTCCACTGAAACCATTGTCAAAATTACCGATAACAGTGGGGCAAAACTTGGAAAAGTTATTGCAGTTATTGGCAGAAAAACCCGATTAAACAGATACCCTAACGCTTGTGTTGGGGATATGGTTGTAGTAAGTATCAAAAAAGGAAATCCTGATTTACGTAAAAAAGTTATGAAAGCAGTGATTGTTCGTCAAAAACAAATTATTCATAGAATTGATGGAACAAGAATTCAATTTGAAGATAATGCTGCGGTTTTAGTTACTGATGATGGAGATCCAAAGGGAAGTTCCATCAGTGGCCCAATTGCACGCGAATCTGCAGATTTATGGCCTCGAATTAGTAATGTTGCTAGTCTTATCATATAAGTGTAGGTAGAGAAAAATGGTTAGAGTAAAAAGTAAAAAACCTTCAAAACAAAGAAATGCTCTGCGCAAGATAAAGAATCATCAAGTGAGTAAATTATTTACTGTTCGACTTGATGAAAATTTACAGGCAGAATATGGTGTAAAACGATTACCAGTAAGAAAAAACGATTCTGTTCGGATTATTTCAGGACAATTTGAAGGTATTGAAGGAAAAGTATTAGACATACTAAAAAAAGCCCGTAAAGTTACAATAGAAGAAGCAACACTTCAAAAACGGGATAGTTCCAATTATTTCGTTCCAGTACCCATTTCAAAAATAGTTATAACTAAATTTGGAGAGAAAAAAATGGATCCATGGCGCGAAAAAATGATTGATCGAAAAGAAAAACTCGAGGTTGTTACCTCAACATCTCCAAAAAAAGGAAAATCCAGTAAAGGAGGAAAATAAACTATGGGTAGTAAAGGAAATAAACGTTATTTAAAAAGATTAGCTTCTCCTGGATACTTACAAATTCAGCGTAAAAATCGTAGAGCGGGGAAATTTTTCTTAAAAGTACGACCCGGACCACATCCATTTAATTTTAGCTTGCCTTTAGGTCATATATTTCGCGATCTTTTAAAAACCAGTAATAATATAAAAGAAACAAAATTCATTTTAAATAAAGGTCAAGTGTTCATCGATGGGAAACCTCAAAATGATATTAGATTTCCTGTTGGATTAATGGATGTAGTAGAATTACATGAAATTAACAAAGCTTATCGGGTATTACCGTCACGAAATCATGGACTGATATTAAGCGAAATTACCAAAGAAGAAGCTAAATTCAAATTATGTAAAATTTTAAATATTACAACTTTACGTGGTGGACATTTACAATTAAATCTTCATGATGGGCGAAATATTCGTATTTTAATTGATAATCCAAAAGAAAAGCCATCCATTCCTTATAAAACAGGTGATACTCTAAAAATATCCCTTCCAGATCAAAAGATTCTTGATTATTTTCCACTTGAAAAAGGAAATCAAGCAATGATCTATCAAGGAAAGAACATTGGTGTTTCTGGACAAGTTAAAGAATTAATAAAACGGTTCGGAGTTAATGCTTCTTTGGCTATTATTTCTACTGAACATGGTGAATTAAGTACATCTTATGACTATGTTTTTATTATTGGAAATGATAAGCCTGCAATCGATTTACCATTGGAGGAATGAGATTCAAATGGCACAGACTCAAAAAGAATTTGAACAAAAATGGAAACATCCGATGCAAAAACCTTTCATCAGTAAAGTCGTGGTTAATATTGGCATTGGAAGTTCTGGAGCACAAGAACTTAAGAAAGCTCGTCGAGTATTATTCGAATTAACTGATAAAAAACCATCGACTACAAAAGCAAAGAAAAATGTGAAAGAATGGGCTATTCGGAAAAACCAAGCAATAGGTGCAAGAGTCACTCTTCGGAAAAAAGAAGCTGAAGAATTCTTACAGAAAGTGTTGGTCATTTATGATAATCGAATCTTAAGAAAAGCATTTGATCACAAAGGAAACTTCAGTTTTGGAGTAGATGAACATATTAAAGTCCCTGGAATCAAATATGATCCTGATTTGGGTATCTTTGGTTTTAATGTTTCATGTAAAATTGAGCGTCCGGGACATCGTATCAAATATCGTAAAAAAGATCGCCGAAAAGTTGGTGAACATCATTACGTTTCAAAAGATGAAGCAATGTATTTCATGGAGAAATTTCTCAAAGTGGAAATTGTTGATGTTATGGAGCAACGATTTTATTAGGTGATAGGTGTAAAAAATGTCAGAAAAACGAACATTTTCATTAACAAAAAAAGGAAAAGGAGCCCGGGAATGCCGAAGATGCGGCACACATCGAGGATTAATTCGAAGATATGGATTAGATATATGTCGAAGATGTTTCCGAGAAGTTGCTCCAAAGATGGGATTTAAAAAATATTTTTAGAGGTATGAGGTGAAAACAAAAAATGTTATTAGATCCTTTAGCTGACGCTTGTAGTATTATTAAAAATGCCGAATCAGTATGTAAAAGTACCGTAGTTATACGACCACGTTCAAAAATGATTGGAACTGTTCTTAGGATTTTACAGGCGAATGGATATATTGCAGAATATGAATCTATTAATGATGGTCGAGACGGCAAATTTAAAGTTGAATTACTCGGACGCATTAATAAAATTGGTGTAATAAAACCCCGAAAACCGATAAAAGCTCGAAACATCGAAAATGCAGAGAAACAATATTTACCTGCAATTAACTTTGGAATGCTTCTAATAAGTACAAACCAAGGCGTGATGTCTCATCAAGAAGCAAAAGAAAAACATATCGGTGGAAGGCTAATTGCCTATGTATATTAATACTTATAGGATGGATGTCAAATGAAATATGTAGCAGTTGATGAAGAAGTCAAAATTCCGGATGATATCTCAATAAATTTGAAAGATAAAATTTTGACATTAGAAGGTAAAAAGGGAAAAATTACTAAAGATTTTTCTCATGCAAAGAAAATTGATTTAACCTTAATAGATAAAAATATTTACCTTCATGTAGATTTTCCTCGTAAAAATGATATTGCAAAAATGTATACCATTAAAAATATAATCGGAAACATGATTAAAGGTGTTCAATTGGGATATGAGTATAGAATGAAAATAGTATATAGTCATTTTCCAATAACTGTTGAACCTCCAAAAGGTAATTCTAATGAAATTTTAATACGAAATTTCATTGGCGAACGAGCACCTCGAATAACCAAAAAAATTGGCGAAGTAAAAATAAAAGCTAATAAAGAAGAAGTCATCGTTTCTGGTGTAAGCAAAGAACACGTCGGTCAAACTTGCGCGAACATTCAAAAATTATGTAAAATTCGAGAAAAAGATAAGCGGGTTTTTCAAGACGGTGTTTATGTCTATAAAAAATTAGTTGGTGATGAAGTTCTATGGGAACTTCGATAAAGGAGTGAATCATCATGGTAGAAGATAAATCACGCTTAATGCGAATTCGTAGAATACAAAACAAAAAGCGTCCGAGTTTCCGACGTTATGAATCTTGGCGATACAAAAAATTATCAAAATCTGGATGGCGCAAACAACGTGGGATCGACAATAAAACACGCCGAAAGACAAAAACTGGTGTTAAATCCCCCGAACCTGGTTATCGAAATCCTAAGGCAATTCGTGGACTTCACCCATCAGGATATAAAGATATAAATGTCATCCATACTAAAGATATTGATGAATTGGATCCAAAAATTCATGCTGTTCGGATTAATTCGCGGTTAGGTGCACGAAAACGAATTGCTCTCATTGAATATGCCCAAGAAAAAGGATTTCGGATTTTGAATTTAGGTATTTCAAAGGAAGAACTGATGGAAATTGAGGGTATTGATGAAGAAGAATTAGAAGAAAATGAAGATCTCGATGAAGAAGATTCTGAAGAAGATCAAAAAGAGGATGAAGAAGAATAGAAAAATAGGTGAAAAATATGAATATTAATGCTCAGAAACGATTAGCTGCCGACATTCTCAAATGTGGAATCCATCGAGTATATATCCATCCTGAATATATCGAAGATGTCTTGATGGCTATAACCCGTGAAGATATTAAAAATTTAATTAAAAATAAAATAATTATTAAACGCGCTAAAAAGGGTATTTCCAGATTTCGTGCCAAAGAAAAGAAATTAAAGAAACAAAAAGGGCGCGCTCGCGGGATTGGAAGTCGAAAAGGGAACAAAACTGCTCGTTCTCCCAGTAAACGTAATTGGATTAATCGTATCAGGCCTTTACGCCGTGAACTTAAGAAATTACGAGATACTGAACAAATAGAAATTTCAACATATCGAGAACTTTATTTGAAAGCAAAAGGTGGAACATTTAATTCTGTTACCACATTGCATCGATATATTGATGAACATAAGATGTGGAGAAGTTAAAGAGAAGGTGAATGAAATGGCAAAAGGACCAAAATATCGAGTTCCATTCCGTCGCAGACGAGAAGGGAAAACTAATTATCATCGCAGATTAAGACTCATTCAATCACGTCGTAATCGCTTAGTCGTTCGTTGTTCAAATAAGCATACAATAGTTCAGGTAGTAGAATCAAGAATTGAAGGAGACAAAATCTTAACTCATGTACACACACAACAGCTTGCTAAAGAGTTTAATTGGAAACAAAACCTTGGTAATTTACCTTCATCATATTTAGCGGGGTATTTATGTGGATTACATGCAAAGAAGATAGGAATTTCTGATGCGATTGTTGATGTTGGAATATTAGTGCATGATAATCGGGTTAAAGCAGCAGTTAAAGGCTTTTTAGATACAGGAATCGAAGTTCCTGTTGAAGAAAGTTGGTTTTTCAATGGAATCGAAGAACGAATCAAGGGGGTTCATATTGCAGAATATGCAAAACAATTGAAAAAGGAAAATTCAAGTCTATATAAAAAGAAATTTTCTGCAGTATTAAAGAAAAAGGGTGATCCTACCAAAATTGATTCGGATTTTGAGAAAATTTTGAAAGAAATAGAGAGTAAGGTGTAATTAAATGTCAGAAAATGAATCACGCAAACGAAATCGACCCCCCCGAAGAGGTGCTAGGCGAAATAAACGTCCAATGCAACGGAGAAATCCATTAGATGATTGGGAACCATTAACTCATTTGGGAAAAATGGTTAAGGCGGGACAAATAACTTCAATTGAAGAAATCCTTCGTAATAATTATGTCATCAAAGAAAAGGAAATATTAGATTTCTTAATTCCTAATTTAAAAGAAGAAGTAATTGATATTAAAATGGTGCAAAAACAAACCGATGCAGGGGAACAATCACGGTTTAAATGTTCTGTAGTTGTCGGTAATGAAGATGGATTTGTTGGGTTGTATTCTTCAAAAAACAAAGAAGTAGGTCCTGGAATCCGAAAAGCAATTGCTAAAGCAAAATTGAGCATGATTCCTGTGAAACGCGGATGTGGAAGTTGGGAATGCAATTGTGGAGGAAATCATTCAATTCCTTTTGAAACATCTGGTAAGATGGGAAGTGTAAGAGTTACATTAAAACCTGCACCAAAAGGAACTGGTTTAGCTTGTTCAGATACTGCAAAACTGGTGCTTCGGTTGGCCGGAATAACAGATGTATGGACTGTAACAAAAGGAAATACAAAATCCCGTACAAATATGGCAAAAGCTGTCTTTAATGCTTTAGAAAATATGTATAAAGTAATGACAGCTAAAGATTGGGGGGCTTAAATAAGCCTCTAAATAATGGTGATGATTATGTCAAGTAAAGTTAAAACTACCACTAAATCAACATCTACAAAAAAAGCAAAAATCCCAGAAGAAGAAATTTATTGTATAATTAGGATTCGTGGCGCTCATGGGATGAATCGAAAAATCTTGCATACATTACATTTATTGAATCTTTACCGAGTAAATAGTGCAGTACTAGTTAAAACAACTCCATCTGTTCGAGGAATGATTCAAAAAGTAAAAGATTATGTTGCCTATGGGCCAGTATCGGCCGATAATATTAAAAGATTGCTCGAAAAACGCGCCTTACTTGAAGGTAATAAACCTTTAACTGATCATTTTGTTCGAACTGCAACTGTCTATAAATCCATCCCTGATCTCGCCAATGCAATACATAAAGGAAAAATTACAATAAAAGAAATTAAAGGATTAAAACCCGTCTTTCGACTTCATCCACCAATTGGAGGTTATCCTGGTTCGATCAAAAAACCTATTGGTGCCGGTGGATCATTGGGTAAAGTAGGAGATAAGATCAATATTTATTTACGAAAAATGATCTAAGCATTTCTGGAAAAAGGTGAAAAAAATAATGCCAGTAAAATTTGAAAAAAAAAGCCGGAAACAGCAAGGTAACAGAACTCGAGGCTACGGAACAATTGGTGCTCATCGAGCTAAAGGTCAACGTGGTGGAAGTGGATTAACCACAGGAAAATTCAAGCATAAATGGAGCTTATATCTCAAAATGAAAAAACTTGGTTTTCCAGGTCCTGATGGTGAAAAATGGAAAATTGGAAAGAAAGGGTTTAAGCAACCTCCTCAAGTTCAACGATTAAACCAGACTCGAGCAATAAATTTGAAAGATATTGAAGAAAAACTTCCTACTTGGCTTGAAGCGGGAAAGATCGAACAAAAAGGTGGTAAATATATCATTAATTTAGGCGCTTTAAATTACAATAAATTGCTTGGAAAGGGAAAAGTTACAAAAAATCTTGAAATTTCTGTTGAACGAGCATCAGCATTAGCAGTTGAAAAGATGAAAGAAGCTAAAGCTGTTTTAAAATTAACAGCCCGATCAGAAGAAAGTTAAGTTTCAAGTAATTTTCTTTTTTTCTTTGTTTTTATGCTGGTTATTAAATAATTTATATATGCAATTTAAGATCTTGTAAATTTCTATATTCAGTAAAAAAAATAGAGTCATTATTTGATTATTTCGACATTTCTTCTTCAATATGCTTTAACATTTCTTTAGCATCTGTATCTTCTGGTGAGTATTTCAAATATTTTTCAAGATGTGACTTCGCTACATTCCAATTTTCTTTCATCGCCTCTGCACCAGCCATTACATAGTAAATCGTTGCATAAGATGGATCGATTGATAATATATTTTTTGCGATTTCTAGTGTTTTATCTGGGTTATTCATTCCTAAATGAACCTGTGCAATACGGTGAAGTGTTTCAACTTCTGTTTCTGAACCTGAGAATTGAATTGCTTTATAGTAGGATTTCAGTGCTTCCTCAAATCGTTCCATTTCAAGAAGTGTTTCCCCTACTTCAAAGTGGATAAGTGCATTATCTGGTGATTTTTCTAAGCCCTTTTTAAAATATTTTAATGCTTTTTCAGGTTGTTCTTGTAAATTATAAACAAATCCCAATCCAGCATAACCACTGGCTGAATCAGGTACCATTTCAATGGTTTTTTCATAATATTTAACCGCATCTGTAAAATTCCCTAAATTAGCACAAATATAACCTGCATCAAGTAGAAGTCCTGGGTTTTCAGGTTCTGATTTAAGCATAGGTTTAATTTTTTTGAAAGCTTCATCAAATTTTCCATAAGAAATAAGTTCGAGAACTTTTTGATATTCGTTTTCATCTGGCATAGGTATTGAACGGGATAGAAAATAAAAAAAACTTATGCTTTTCAATAAAAATAATTACAACTCTAAAATTTAAATAAAGTAATTTATTGAATTTCTGATAAAAAATATATATTTTAAGCGTTTTCTAGAATATAAAAATAATTTCTTAAAAGCAAAGAATTATCCAAAAATTGTTTGAAATATATATTTTAATATTAATTAAAGTTTTAAATTAAGACAAATAACCATAATATCAGAAATAAAAATAAAAATATATATTTAAGAAAAAAAATATATATCTAAAATTCTATCATTATTTATATGAATACATACAATACAATTCATCCAAAAGAAAAAGTCGCTCGCGCAAATGAAGAATCTATGATAAATTGGCTCCGAGAAAATGACAATAAATTACCAATAACTATTTATGGCCTTTCAAAATCTATGAAATGGTCTTTTGGAGCAACAAGAGGAACATTATTGCGATTAAATGCTCAACCTGAAGCAAAAATTCATCTTGAAGAAATCTTTGATCCTCAAAAAAAAAAGTTTAAAACACTAATAGCAATTAAAGGAGCACCCTCATTTGATCGTTTAGAAGAAATTAAGTTAGATATTTCGCAGAAAATGAATGAAGTAGGTGTAAAACAAAATTCTTATACAGAAATTCTTGATTTTTCTAAGATATATTATTTCTTAACAAAATTAGATGAAATTGATAGTAATGTTTCAAAAATTGCAACTGAGATAACAGATGTTAATTTGCTTCAAAAATTCTTAGATCTTAATTTTGGTCTTAAACTTGAAGAAAAAGAGCAGTTACTCGAAATTCTCAAAATAATGGAGGATAATTTAAATGTCATTAGATGAAATCCAACGCATATTAGAAGAACGAGCAAAAGCGGATAAAATTAAGAAGAAATCACATCGTAAAAAAAAAGCAACAAAAAAGAAAACTCCACCCATTTCTACTAAAAAAAAACAAGATAAAGCAAGTATAATGCTCCAAATTGGAAATCTTAATGTTCAAATTGATAAAAAAACTCTTGAAACTTTGTTTCAAAAAATTTGGGAATTGGATCTGGCAGAGAATTTTGAACTAGATGATGCAATCTATTCCTATTTTAATTCTTCAAAAGATCGTATACGTTTGAAATTTGATCGAAAATTATTATATCAAAGAATTAGAAATGAATCGTTTTTTCAATTATCTTCTGATCTACGAATTTCTTACTTCGAATTCCGAAAAAATTGGCAACATTTGATTAAACCTTATCCAGAATTAAAAATGTCCAGCCCTAGAAAAGAATTTGTTCAATTGATTAAGAACAATCTAAAATCTCGTTGGGTTCATGAAGATGGAACTCAATTATCTGAAGGAGAATTTCAGATTTTATATCGATTGGAGCGTGAACCAAAAGCAATTGAACGAATAATCGAATATTTAGAAACTCATTGGTTGAATTTCATAGAAAAGAAGGACTTGGAAATATTTATGCGAGAAATTAGGCAAAGTATTACAAAAATAATCAAAGAATCGCTTTTTGATTTAAATAGACAAAAAGAGAAAAAATCTCTAAATTCACATGAAGAATCAAGTAAAGAATCAAATAATAAATTAGTTAATGAATTAGATAATGAAACAAATTTAGATGAGAATAAAATGAATTTAGATGAAAATGAAATAAATTAACGAAAAACGTATTCGCAATTTAAATTTAAATAGCTATATCAGCTCGAACATCATGAAAGAGCAAAATCTCATCAATTATTCTAATTAATTAAAAAAAAAATTAATAGTTTTGATCATTTCTTTACATATGAAGATTGATTACTCAAAAGTAGTATTTCGTAAATTAAAAGCTGAAGATCTTCCCCAAGTTGAAGAAATTTCAAAGGATATTTGGGATGGCCAGGATTATGTTCCCAAAGTTTTTCATGAATGGCTTAAAGATCCAGAAGGATATACATTCGGGCTTTTTTTACCAAACAACTCTGAATTTAAAGAACAAATACTAGAATTGATCGCAATTGGGAGAGTAAAATTCATTAGTAAAGAAATTGCATGGATGGAAGGAGGAAGAGTTAAAAAATCTTACCAACAAAGGGGAATAGGAAAAATTCTAACAGAGCATGCAATTCAAGTAGCAGTAAATCGAGGATCTAAGATTATTCAATATGCAACATATACTGAGAATACAGGATCTATCGCTTTAGCTCTTCGTTTTGGATTTACAACAAAAAATACTATGATTTTTTTAAAAGCTGAAGTAAACAATTTAAAATTAGATTGTGTTGAAATTGATGAAAATTTTTCTAACATCACACCTGATCAAGCATTTAAATTTGCAGCATATAGATTAAAAGAAAAACCTGATGATATTAATACTGGATTTTCATATTTTCCAAATCAACTTCGATTTTTTCAAAAATTTGGAAAAGATTTTCATTGGTATGCAAATGATAAAGCACTTTTACGTGTTGAATACTATAACTCATCAGATAATCAAGATGGTCCACAAAAATTAAAAATGTGGTGCACACTCTACGGAGAGCCAAAAAAAGCATATCAACTTTTAATTTCCTACCTAAATATCAAACATTTTCAGCCAGATAAATCTCTGGAAGGTGTGGAATTATTTACAACTAAAGAAATTGCAGAAATTGTTCTTCAATTTGGTTTTCAATACTATGAAGATCATGAAACTGGTGTTCTTTTATTTGAAAAAAAGATTGATTGAACAAATTTCAATCTTTTATTGTTTTTTTTGCATTTTTCAATCAGGGCGAATAAGTGCAAATAAGTTTTTAATTAATTCTTAATCAATTCTAAGAAATCATCAAAATTTGCCTTACTTATTTCTCTTTTTCCTGCTTCTATTTCTTTGATTATTTTTATCATTAAACTATTTACTGGTGTGGGTACGTGGTGTTTCTTGCCTTGGTTAACGATATAACCATTTAAATAATCGATTTCAGTTTTCTTTCCCCGCTCAAGGCTTTGTAAACTTGAAGATTTCAATTTTCTATATTTTAACCCAATGATTCGAATTAAAAGGTGACGGCGTAATTCGGCAAAGATCCCATTTCCTTTGAGAAATTCATAATAATTGAGTTTTCCCCCATAAATTTCTACTTTTAAATCCATAGCTTTTGCCACTGTAATACTTTCTCGTATAATTTCAATAAAAATACGACGAACTTGTTTAGACGCCAGCATTTCACCCAAATATAATCCACATACTGCACCCAAAGAAGTAATGCATGAATTAATTATTAATTTAGAATATAATGTTCCATAAATATTCTGAGAAATATAACAAGGATTAACCACAGAGAGGATTTCTTGAACTTTCTCCACGCGCTTGTCTATTGAATTGTCCAGATTACCAATTACAAATTCTCCAAGAGATGTCATCTCAACAATACCTGGTGAATGCATTGTTGCACCCCATCCTACTATACATCCAATAACACGGGTTTGTCCGACCATTTCAGCAACCATATCTTCACATATTCCGTTTTCTAAAGTTATTATTGCCGAATTACTGTGCATGAATGGTTCTACTGCACGCACTGCTTCTTTTAAATCGGTTGCCTTTACAGTCATAAATATCAAATCATATTTTCCTTCTATATTTGCCATGTTTGGAAATGCAGGAATTTTGATTTGAAATTGATCACGTGGGCTCAAAACTTGGATTCCTTCAGTTTGGATTTTAGCAGCCAATTCTTCATGTTTTGTAATTAAATCAACATGATAACCAGTATGAGTTAAGAATCCTGCACAAACACCGCCTATGGCACCTGCTCCTACGATTAAAAGTCGAGGGTTTTCAAAATCAGATTCCATCAAATTTATTACCTCTGTTAACAAATTATGATTTTTTACTTTGAGCTTAATTAAGTATTAAAATAATTATCCCACTTTTCAATCCCGAACATTCCTCTCGCTAACATATATCTACTCGGATCTAACCTATTTGTGAATAATTTCTGAATATCTTCAAAATCTTTCCGTAATTTACTTTCTGATATGTCAATGTTAGGATTAATACTGTAAAATGCTAAAGCGGGTAAAAATGTAATTGAATTTGCGAATAAATTAAAATATTGCTGCTTTTCCAATAATGAAAGAGAAATTATGGGAATATCATTAATTACAAGAATTCCAATACGTGAAGCTAATTCAATTATTGTTCTATCAAAGACACCTTGATTTGGACGAATAATGTTATAACCCTTTTCTTTAATCTCCAAAAGCATATCATGAATTTTTTGAGCGGGAACGGCATATCCATATTCAGGAAGATCAACTGGAAAAATAGTTCCTTTTAGATTTATTTCTTTACTATTTAAAATGATACTATTTTCTGAAACTTCAATTTCTCGTACACCGATTACATCTTCAATATTAAAAATTTCTCCTAATTCATCATTAAAGCAAGTAATTTTAAAATTATACAAATTTGGCGAATCTGGTGTCCATAAATCCAAATTGCTTCCATCAATATGAATTAGAGTCTTTGATAATCTACTATTTTGCTTTAGGATTTCGATATCTTTCTCAATGTCAACGACTGGAACATAATCTCTGCTTATTATAATTGAAATTTTACCTTTTATATCAAAATTTGTACGGTTTCTTAGATAAAGACTTAAAGTTAATTCTGCATTACGAATTTTTTTGTTAGAATCATTGAAATTCAAAATTGTTTCAATACTTCTTTCTTCAATGATGATATATTCATGGGAAATTATTTTTACATCTTTGAAAATTCCACCATATGATTGAACATCAGGAATAAACGGAAATCTCGTTGTAGAATTTGAATTGTCAACTCGTACAGCTAAAAAATGATCTCGATCATCAATGAATTCGGATATATCTATTTCAAAAGGAAGGAATCCGCTTGAAAATGAACCTATTTCTTTACCATCAATATAAATTTTGGCGGAATGAGCCACTCCATCAAAAACTAAATATGTAGGATGATCATGACATTGAGGAGGAACTCGAAAGATTCTCCAATACCAAGCAATACCTGAATAATTTGCAAATTCTTTCCATGTTGAACGATTCCAGCAACTTGGAACAATTATTCGCGTCTTTTCTTCCAGATATGGCTGGTTTTCTTGCATCATCCATTCTTGTATGATCCCTAAATCATCAGGATCAGGGCAAAATCTCCAGATCCCATGAAGATAGCGTTCTACTGGCACAGATTTTCCTCTCTATGATTTCATTGGTAATTCGATGGTGACTTTTTTTGCACCACCTTTTTCAATGATCATTTTTTTAAATTCTTCCAAAGATATATTAGGAAATGGAGAGATTACATTCCATTCCGCTTCTTGGCCTTTTTTTATCACTACTTCTTGACCATACAACAAAGAAAGGTTTAAATCACCGAAAACTTTTGCAACTTGACCTAAAGCACCTGGTTCATCTTGAATAATAATACGTATTTTTATAAATGTTTGATTTTCTTCACTAAAAGGTAAAGGAATAATACGTAATTCATTCTCTTCTGGATTGGAAATCAGCATTATATGTGAATTTTCTTTCAAACCTAATCCTTTGCGCATTGAACGTGGAATAACAATACGGCCCCGGGAATCTATTTTTAATATTTCAGTTTCTTTCATTTATGTCCCTCATTAAGTCGAGCAGAAATAAAGGTGAGTAAAAATGGGTTAAAGAACCTTAAAAAGCTTATGCTTTTTCCATTCAGTCGAGAATATTTTAGGTAGAAATTCTTCTCTGGGTGAATTTCTTTATTCAAAGATACCAAATTACTAAATAATTGTTCAATGTTTCAGACACTCTTTTATTTTCTTAGAACCATTGAATTTTAAAATTTAACATTTTTCCCACAAATTAAAAATTGATCTGAAAATCACGTTCTTAAGCACATTTTTTTATGGTATATCCGTCAATAATATAATGTAGAAAAATAATCATAGTATCAAAGCAGAAAAAAGTGAGTCTTATGACTGAAGATTTAAAAAAAGAAATTCGTCAATTAATTATGTTGGTCTCTTCAATCCGTTCACAAGACCAAGACCATTGGGAAAGCCATACGGAGTTTACAAATGAAGTAATTGATTATATTAGAAAAATCGAGAAAAATATGAATGAAGATTGGGGAAAAATCAACAACAGTTTGAATTCATTAAGAAGAACGGTAGAAGAATCTTTAGATTCATTATTAACAGGAATAAAACCAGATAGTATTATTGAAACTTCGAAAGCATTACAGGATATTCAAAATACCATGGGAAAAAGTATTCAAGCCATCAATTTAGAAAACATTATGCGCGAACTTCAAATGTTATCTGGAGGAGAAATCTCACTTTCAGGTGGAAAGCGGAAAAAATCGAAAGGAGGTAAGAAAACGCAGATTTCTTCAGGAATCTCCTCTTCTTATTCAGTAGCTGATGATGAGGAAGAAGATGAAGATGAAAACGATGATGGACTGACCAAAGAAGAACGGGATCAAATTATAAGTGTCTATGGTTATGTGCCCGAACATTTGAAAAAGAAGCAGAAAAAGAAGGATAAAAAAGAACCACATCTTCTTAAACCGAGTGATTTCTTTGGAATGTAATTCGTTACTTTAAATATTTACTTTTTTTCCAAGAATAAATATTCAATGCTTTAAAAATTGAATGATCATTTCCTTCATCAATTCCTTATCTGCTTTTTGATTTGTCCACCATTCAAATGCTAAAGCACCTTGGTTGGTCAACATTTCTATTCCATTTAATATTCTACAACCGATTTCTTCTGCATCTTTCAAAAGTCTACTTTTTATCGGTATATATATTGCATCAAAAACTGCAGTATGTGGTTTTAACCATTGTTTTAAAATCGGACTTTGTTCTTTCTTAGGATACATTCCAACAGGTGTTGTATTTATTATCAAATCTGTATTTTCAATTCTTTTCTTAACTTTTTCATGTTCATCGAAAAGTAATCCTGATATATTCCCAGTTTGGTCCTTGATTGTCGTATTTATCCTAATTTCCTTTAAAAAATTTGATAATCGGCTCTGTGATCGGTTTATAATGCAAATATTCTTGGAATATTCAAATACATAATAAAATATTGCCCGCGCTGTCCCACCTGCACCTAAGATTGTAATTTTCTTGTGTTTCAATGGAAAATCGTGATCAATCAAACTTTGTAGCGCACCTTCTCCATCAGTATTTTTTCCAATAAGTTTATGATCAACAATTTTTACCGTGTTTACTGCACCAATTTTCTGGGCATGTGGTTCAATTTCATCCAATAGAGGTAAAATATTCACTTTATGAGGAATTGTTACATTGAATCCTCGAAAGGAAGAATATTTCAATCCAAAAACCACTTGTTTTAAATTAATTTGGGAAACTTGTATTGGAATGTATATCCAATCTAAATTTTGGGTATTAAAAACTGCATTATGCATAATTGGAGATAATACATGCTCGATAGGATCACCAATAATTCCAACTATTTGAGTAGTTCCACTTATTTCCATATCTTAACCTCTTGTTTAAACACAAAAAAGTTTTTATGTTTGCACTCCTTGTACAACTTGTCTTCTTTTTAGAGAAGTTTGTAAATGCTTACTGCAAATTTGGTTGTTTGCAGAAATGTTATAATTATTCTAATTGTTATTTATGCTCCTAATAATACTAATAGATATAATAAAAAACAAGATAAAGCAGTTATTTAATACAACAAGTGAAATTTTATGAGTACTGAAGAAGCATTGGAAAAAATGAAGCAAGATATTTTTAATTCTCTTCCTAAATCCGCTAAAATAACTGAAGTTCAATTTGAAGGACCTGAAATCAGTATATACAGTCGAAGTGTAGATTTTATTGGTGATGATCGCGAGGAAATTCGAAATCTTGTCAAAAAATTACGAAAACGAATTGTAGTTCGAAGTGACCCTGAGATTCGAATGATTAATGATGAAACAGTAGCTTTTATACAAAAAACAATTCCTGAAGAAGCTGAAGTAACCAAAATTATGTTTAATGAAAACTTAGGGGAAGTAATTATTGAAGCTAAAAAACCCGGAGTGGCAATTGGAAAATCAGGAACAAATCTTAAAACTATAAAAAAAGAAACATTGTGGTTACCTCAAGTTATTCGAACACCTCCTATTGAATCACGAACTGTTGCATTAGTTCGTTCGATGTTACAAAAAGAACGACAAGAACAAAAGGAAATTTTCCGTAAAATTGGTTGGCGTATTCATCGCCCTCTGGTAAAAAATGATTTTCACATAAAAATGACTTGTTTGGGTAGTTTTCGTGAAGTTGGGCGTTCATCCATTCTGATTGAAACTAATGAGAGCAATATTCTGCTTGATTGTGGATTAAATGTAGGAAATTCAGATGATTTGTTTCCATATTTAGATGTAGGAACTTTTAAAATTGAAGATCTTGATGCAGTAATACTTAGTCATGCCCATTTAGATCATAGTGGTTTAATTCCTTTTCTATTCAAATATGGATATGATGGTCCAGTATATACAACTGAACCTACTATGCATCTATCGACCATGCTTCAATTAGATTATGTTAATATTTGCGCTCGTGAAGGACGACCTGCGCCATATTCAAAGAATGATATTAAAAAAGCAATACTTCATACTTATACCCTGGAATGGGGAAAAGTTACTGATATCACTCCAGATATTAAACTCACACTCCATAATGCAGGTCATATCTTGGGTTCGTCAATGATTCATTTGCATTTTGGTAATGGGGAACATAATTTGGTTTTTACAGGAGACTATAAATTCCAACGCACTCGTTTATTAGAAGCGGCTTCATGTAAATTTCCCCGACTTGAAACTCTAATTACTGAGTCGACTTATGGTGGTGTTCAAGATATTATGCCGAGTCGACATGAATCTGAGAAAATGCTTATACAAATTCTAAATAATACTATTAGAAGTGGAGGAAAAGTTCTCATCCCTGTGTTGGCTGTTGGGCGAGCACAAGAAATTATGGTAGTATTGGAAGATTTCATGTCTCGAAAAATGGTTGACCAAGTTCCCATATATGTAGATGGAATGATTTCTGAAGCTACTGCAATCCACACAACTCATCCTGATTATCTTAATTCAGAATTGCGAGAAAAAATATTCCATCAAGGAAAAAATCCATTTACATCTGAAATATTTACTCAAGTTGATGGATATCAAGCACGTGATGACATTATTGCTGGTGGTCCTTGCATCATTATGGCCACAAGTGGTATGTTACAAGGCGGACCTTCTGTTCAGTACTTGAAAGGAATTGCAGAAGATCCTAATAGTGCGATTATATTTGCAAGTTATCAAGTTGAAGGAACACTTGGACGGAGAATTCAAAAAGGTTATCGCGAATTTCAAGCAGTATCTTCTACTGGTAAAACCACACCGGTTAAGATTAAACTTAATGTACACACTATTGAAGGCTTTTCTGGACATAGTAATCGTTCTCAAATAATTTCGTTTATTCGAAAAGTTAAACCTCGACCTGAACGTGTAATTACACTTCACGGAGAATCGTCAAAATGTATGGGTTTAGCTTCTGTAATTCATAAGCGATTAAAAAGTGAAACACGATCTCCAGTCAATATGGAGACAATCCTTTTGAAATGATAATCAGAAGATCCATTGATCAAAATTAAGTTACTTTTTTTTTGAAATCATCACTTTTCGTACAAAAAACCTTTTTTTAATTCATTCTTTTTCACAACTGAATATTAGATGAGCACCTCATTATCTACTGAAAAATCAAAAGGATTACCCGTTATTAAAATCAGTCGGACGGTTATCCAATTTTTATCCTTTTTCTTAGTCAATTATGCTATTTTGGAATTTATTTTCAAAACTGATTTTTCTGCAATTCAAGATTTACTTCATGTTTTACCCTTTTTACATTCTGCTGATAGTGCTTGGACTGCAGGAGCTGGTCTACTTGAATATGTTTTCCATACAATTATTGATGGAAAAGTGCCTTATCTATTTTTAGGATTAATTGGGGCATTTGGTCTCTTTACAGGGCGAATTTTCTGTGGTTGGATGTGCCCAACTGGATTTATTCAAGATCTTTTAGGGGGAATTGCGAATGAAAATAATCGCTTTTCACTTAATACTGACCGCGCTTTGAAAAAGGTAAAAGGTTTTGTCTTATTTATTTTATTTGCTTTACTTATTCCTTTAGGATATTATTATACAAATAATCCAAAGAACTATTCCGATTATTCTAAAGCATTGGGACTCTTTGCAATTAATCCTGTTGGTCCTTTTTCATTTTCTGAATTTTTCTTTGTTACATTTCCTGATATAATTAAAAGTATTGTTGATAATGCTGCTGTGGATCAACTTTTTACTCCAGAGAATAGAGTTCGAACAATTATTTTCTTTGTTTATTTGATAATTTTAGGATTTTCTATTTATTATCCTCGATTTTACTGTAAATATCTTTGTCCTTATGGTGCAGCAATTAAACAAATTTCAAAATATAGTTTTCTGAAATTGAAACGTTTACCAACACGCTGTCCTGGTCGAAAAGAATGTGGAATTTGTGAACAGGTTTGTCCAATGCAAGTTCGAATTCTCGATGAAGGGTTTGATGGATTTACTGGAAATGGTGAATGTATTCTTTGTCTTGAATGTATGGAACATTGCCCTCATGATGCTATAAAATTCGCTAAACCATTTTAATATTTAAATTATTATTTAAATTCCAAATCATTGGCTTTTTTATTTATCTTTTATTTAATTTACCTTCACACTATTAAAATACAATATCAAAATATCAGGAAAATTTTAGGATTATTAAAAAACTAAGTAATAAGAAAAGACCAAAAAAATATGTAGATAAAACTAAAAAATTACTCTTTATACATGCAGATTGCAAGTGGAACTGAAGCACTTCGCCATTCTCCTGCTTTGCCTTGATAATTTAGATCAATTTTATATCTTCCATGATTACTTAAAACGACCATTAAACTTTTTGATCGAAGTTGAAGAAATGTACTTTTCAACCATTTATCTGTTCTTCTTATTAATTTTTGAGAAAGTTCTTCTAAATTTTTTGCTGAAGTTTTCTGCCCCTTTGCAGAGATATCTTCAAAATCCAAATAATGCAATATGGATAAATCATGTCGATTAACTACTTTTGCTGCTTCAATCCATGTTGCCATATCAGTAGATTTTGCAATTGAAGGGGTACCTCCATTGTATCTTTGAATATCTCGTTCTCTACCAACAAATACTGTTGATTTTCCTTGTTCTTGAAGATAACGAAGAAGATGAAATCCATTTGGTTCAAATTCAAATCCACCAAAAAACGTATTAAACAGTACTCCATGAAGATAAGGATTTGAAGTACTTAAAAGAACAAGTGCATTTGCTTGAGAAATTAAAAATGGTGGCTTGTGAATTGTAATTTCAAATAATCCAAATTGATCAATTAAGTTAATAATAATACGCTTAATTCCACGTGGAGCAAAGAGATCAATTAAAGGTTGAATTGGAGGTGTGAGAAAGCTAGGAACTTCAACATTTAATAGACTTAAAAAAGTTGCGGGTAAAGCAGTCATCATTCCTTCTAAGGTGGGCATCTCGTCTTGTTGTTGGCTCATATTCTCACACTGTCATTAAAATTGAATTAAGAAAATGTTGTTTTACTAATATTATTATAATATCCAATTCCATTTTTATTTCTTTACATCCAAATATAATTAAGAACTTGAAGCTGAAGAAAAAATGAATTCTAATATTCAAATATTAATTCAATCAAATCCGATTAAAAATCCAAAAATTGCAGAAAAATTACAAGAAATATATAATAATCCAGTAATTCTTCCTTATCCGAAAAAATTGAAAATTTTAAAATCGTTCACTAAGTTAGATAGAGATTTGATTTGGATTTTATCAAATATCGATTCTTCTCATGATCTACTTAAGCATATAAAAGACGAATTTAGTGAAGAATTTCGTATCAATATTATTTTTAGAAGTGATGATAATTCTTTGAAAAAGAATATGGATTCTCTCGAAAGTCATAAAGATATTGCATCTAAAGGGCCTGAAGCCTATGCTATTGAGATTCGTCCTCAGGAAATTTTATTCACCGCTTCAACCACTCATGGACTTTTCAATTCTTTTCAAACTTTTCGTCAACTGCTTTTGCATGCAATAAAAATTAATGATAAGATAAGTACAAATAGTGTAGAAAAGACTGAAAAAACCAAAAACTTAAATATTTTTGAATTAAAAGAAATAGAAGAAAGAATTGAATATTTCTCATCATTTTATTTATTATGTGGAGAAATCATCGATTGGCCTGATTTTTTAATAAGAGGTGTGTCCGATGATGTATCTCGCGGGCAAGTTCCTACAGTAGAAGAAATAAAACGAGAAATGAAATTGTTAAGTCAATTTAAAATTAATACGTACGCGATGTACATTGAAGATATAATTAGGACTCCTTCACATCCGCAAATTGGTCTCAACCGTGGTGCTTATCATTCAGATGAAATACATGAAATTGTGAAATATGCAAAATCTCGATATATAACTGTCTTTCCTATTATCGAAACCTTAGGACATATGGATAATATTTTAACTCTCCCTGAATATTCCAATTTGGGAGAATTTCCAGGATCTCACTGTCTTTCCATAGCCAATGGTAATATTTATCCATTTTTACGTGGGTACATCTCCGAAATTTGCTCATATTTTCCTAAAACATATTTACATATTGGATGTGATGAAACATATGATTTAGGCCATGGAAACTCAAAAGAATTAATTAAAGCAGTAGGAATCGAGCAAGCACTTTATGATCATATTCTCAAAGTCTATCACATTGCGAAAAATAATGGTATTGAAAATGTCCTACTTTATCACGATTTAGTTTTAAAATATCCTTCTATACTCAAAAATTTACCTTCTGATGTTATTATTGTATATTGGAATTATTCTCCAACAAAGAGATATAGAAAGATTTTTAGAAAATTGGCAAATTTAGATCATCAAATAATTATTAGTCCCTCAATTCTGAATTGGTATAGACCCTTTCCTCAGTATTTCGAAGCATTTAAGAATGCATTACATTTAAATCAAGATTGTAATATGTTTAACGGTAAATCTTTATCTCAAATATCTCTTAATTATACAGACATCTCAAGTGCTTCTTCACATCAGAATTATTCTTTCATCTTAGGACAACTTGTAAGCACATGGGGAGATTTTGGTCATCATTCCTTACGTCCAAACCACCTTTATGGTATAATTTTAGAAAATATTTTAAGTTGGAATCCAAGTAAACAAGAATTTAAGCAATTAGTGTCTGATCTTCTTATTCTATTATTTTCCCCTGTAAATAATGAATGTGAAAATCGATTGAAAGAAATATTTCTCCAAACTATAGAGTTAAGCACTGTATGCTCAGGAAAAAAAATCTTTCAAAACACTTATTTTTATGATCTTTTCTTTTCTCATCCTTTTTCTAATAGCTCAACCAAATTAAAATCTAAACAATTACTGGAGATACAGTCTTCTGCAGAAATTCTATATCATAGTCTTGATAGAATTAAAGATTCGATAACCACTAATAATTATCTTATCAGATTTTGGCTATTTAGTTTAAAAACTATGGGTTTATTTGCTGAGCATCTTATTCTGAAAAAGAAAATTAGGATTTTTTCAAAACTTAGAAACTTTAATGATAAAAAAAGTAAAAGCATGAAACTTTATGATGAAATCTCTCTTTTTCAAAATCAATTCTCAGAATTTTTTAGAAATTATGAACATTTATGGTTAGAATGTGCAAAATATCCTAATTTTGAACGTCACTTATCAAGATATAATCAATTATTTAATGCATATGATGAATGTCAAAATAATCTTCAAAAAATCCTAAAAAAGATGTATTTCCCTCGATTTCTTAAATCAAAATTTATTTGGTCTAATCGACATTCATGTGATTCCCAACCACGATTATTTAGAAAAACATTTACAGTAAATAATGAAATTACAAAAGCTTTTCTTCAAGTTATTGTTGGAAATCATGCAGAGATCTATTGTAATAATATTTTTATTGGAATAGCCGAGACTCGTTTTTCTCTTTCAATATTACCTATTAAAAAATCGATTAGAGTTTTTGATATTTCAGAATTTATTCGACTAGGGGAAAATTCTCTGGTCATTGAATGTCGTAATTTTCTACAATCAAGAGGTTATGCAAATTTTTTACTTCAATTAAAGATGAAATCTGGTGAGATCGTTGAATATATTTCAGATAAATCGTGGTCTGTCTCAATTATAGAATATGAAGAATTGATACAGAATCAAGAAAAGGGCAAGATTCACCAAATCAAATGGAAAAAAGTAAGAGAAATTGGAAAATCACCAAATTTTAGTGGCACATTGGTTCATCCTAATCTTGTAGAAGGTGAAAAATCTATTCAACGGGATTATTTCCGCTCTCAAGATAATGCATTTTATTTTGCAGGGATGTTTGTAAATCGATTTTGGGCTAACTTAATACGTCTTTGGGCTCTTTTTCATTAGAACCGTAAGCTAATTAAGTAATGTGGGTTATTGAATCATGGACTTGATCATATGGAACAAGCACTTATTATAAAATGCAGCTATGCAGGTATAAGTGGTGATTTATTTTTAAGTGCTCTGGCTGAAATTATCTCTTATGATAAAATGCAGCGATTTTTAGATAAAATTCCATCCTATATTAAAGAATATTCTTCTTTGAGCATTAAGATAGATCATAAAACCAGCAATGGAATTCGCGGCTCTCATCTTTTAATTAAACCCAGTTTAGAAAACTTAGAGCATCATATTCAATTTGATTCCAATTCTATAAAATTATCTACAAAATCTTCTTCTAAATCTATTCTTGACATTAATTCCCCAAAAGCAGATAATTATATTAATCAACATGTAATTCATCCTAAATTTATAACTCCTATTTGGATGAAAAATAAAATCAATGAAATTTGCAAAGGAGAAAAGCTGTCTTCTGAAGCACAAAGTTATATCTATTATTGCTTTAGGTTAATTCTGGAGGCTGAAGCTAAAATTCACAATTTTTCTCCCGATCAAGTCCATTTACATGAAATTGGTGCAATAGATACGATTATTGATTTAATAGGCGTTGGTTATGGGTTAGATCTCTTAGGTGTATTCACTTCTTTAAATTCGTTTAAAATTTTTGCTGATCCAATAGCAGTAGGAGGTGGTCAAGTAAAAATATCACATGGTATAGTGACTGTGCCTGCTCCTGCAACTTTGGAAATCCTTTCTAATGCAGATCTTATATTTAAATATGGTCCAGAATCTCGAGAACTTGCCACTCCAACTGGTGTTGCTTTATTAGCAGGCTTAAAGAAATTTAATCTTCTTTCCCAACAAATCCCATCTCAATTATTCACAGTAAAACATATCGGAATTGGAGTTGGAAATATAAAATTAGTTCATCAAGCCAATATTCTCCAAATATTGCAAGTAAATATGTATAAAACTGCAGTATCTCAAGAACCACTAAATGAAGTATGGCAATATGCTATTGGAACTTACAAGTTATCTTCCCAGCCTCGTCCAATTACAGTAATTGAAACAAATATAGATGATGTACGGGGGGAACTATTAGGGAATATATATTTTTCTCTCTTAAAAGCAGGCGCGTTGGATGTTAGTTTAGTTTCAACGATTACTAAAAAGAATCGACCAGGACATCAAATTCAAGTTCTTTGTTCACCAGAAAATCGTGACCATCTAATTGCAGAACTTCTGATTCAAACAGGAACTTTAGGTGTTCGCTTTTATAACACAAACCGTGTATGTCTTCCGCGGAAAATCGTTAAAGTCACATTAAAAATCTTCGAAAATGAACATGAAATACCCGTCAAGATCGCTTTAGATGATGAAAAGAAAATTGTTCACTATAAAATTGAATATGATGTATTGGAATCAATTGCGGCTCAATATAAAATTTCTATCATCCAATTGGAAGATCGAATAAGATCACAAGTGTCTTTAGAAAAATTATCTTCTCTGCTTTAAGAAATCGCCAATTTCTCGCTTAGGAATTACCCTCAAACATTTAGTTGATTAATTAATAAAATCCGTATAAAAAATTATTAATAACCAGAGTTCCTTATTATAAATTATAAGTTCGAGTACTGGTGAGTTAAATTCCAATTATATCTTTTAATATTTCAGATTCTCTAAAGGGATTCTTAAAGCGCATGGTAAATCAAAAAGAATATAAGAATAATTCTTATGTTATGCGGGATGCGCTTTTACGTTTGATGGCTGAGAAGGATCTAGATGATAGTGCAATAATTTCATCTACGCATGATTTTGAAGCCATGTTACCAGAATTGACTGCCAGTATTATGATAACCTATAGCAAACAAAATTCGAAATTAGAGAAGAAAATTACTCGTTTGGAAATAGATTATCATAAAAGCATTCTGAATAAAAATATATTTGTTCATCATGATACAATCTACGGGAACTATGTTCTAGAAGATAACATGACAGAAATCCAAAGTTTTATTACAGAACTTAATGCCCTTGAAGAGTTGCAATCTTTCCGTTATGTTATAAATGAACCTGAAGAATAAATCATGAATTTTCCCGCTTTTTCCTCTACTGCTCCTTCTTGCTCTCAACATTCCATTTTCAGTGGAATTTCGCGTTCTGAAATCATTTCGTTTTTTCAAAATTTAAGTCCTCGAAATAAAGATTCTACAACTAAATCTGCAAAAAAATCATTTTTTTATGTGAATTCATGCAAGGTATGTGTTAATGAGACAAATTCTCAGTGTTTTCCTGGATTTTTTATTCCTTGCACTGAAATTATCTTTGAAGGAGAAGAAAATGCAGTTCAATCATTAATGGCTCAATTTAGAAAAAAATTTTTACGAGGTGGAGGATAAATTCAATGGAACTTTTTCACTGCTTTTCCTTTTTTTAAATCTATTATCTTTATTATTTCATCACAATTTTTGCATGATACAATAGAAAAAGGCGTCACAATTGTGTAAATGTGGAGTAAGTCTACGTGACTTTAGTAAATCATATCCAAATTCCATGTCATCAATTTGGCTGAATCCTGGCAAACCAATACTTTCTTGAGGTTCAATAATTTCTACATTTTTTACTTCTTTTAATACTTCAGCCACTACCATTTCATTTTCTTGATAATGGAATGAACATGTTGAATATACTAAGGTTCCACCTTTAGAAAGTAGCTTTAATCCTGCTTTTAGTAGCTTCTTTTGCTGTTGTCGTAAACGATGTATTTTTGAATCATTTTTCATCCGTTTTATAGAAGGATCAAGTCTTATTATACCACTTCCTGTGCAAGGTGCATCAAGAAGAATTTTATTTGGTCGAAATTTACCTAAATGTTGAATATATAATTGAGTAGCATCAAATGGAAAAATTATTACATTTCTTACATCCATACGTCGAATATTAGAAATTAAGGAATTTATCCGTGATTTCTTAATATCGATTGCTATTATTTGACCTTGATTCTGCATGTATTGGGCGATTTGAGTCGTTTTACTTCCTGGTGCTGCACACATATCTAATATTTGATCACCAGGTTTGGGATATAACAGATGAACTGGAATCATTGAACCTAAACTCTGTAAATAATAAAAACCTTTTAAATACTCGTGGGTTGCTCCTAATGCATGGGGGGTATGGGTCGAATCTACATGAAAAGCATAATCTAACCATTCTACTGGGGCTAATTTAAATCCCTTCTCTTCCAGTCTTGTTTTTAATTCTTCAGGAGATATTTTTAAAGTATTAACCCGTATTGTTTCTGGAGCAGGCTGGGCAAAAGCCTTCAATGCTGCTATATGGTCATTGGGAAAGTTTTTCATTATTTGACGAATCATAAATGGAGAATATTCAAATCTTTCAGCCAATGTTAATATTTTGTTTGTATCGTCATCCATTTTTAATCAACTTCCCTTTCTTAAATATTTGCCCCCATCGCTTAAATTTAAAAGATTAAGTTTAAAATTAGGGGATCGACTATAAAGATCCCGAGTTTTGATTCCTAAGACTGGTTTTTCTGTACCTGCTTGTTTTACCATTAAAAGCGCTAATCCAATATATTCTTTGTTCTGATCTAATACAAAAGTAATTTTCTTTTTTACTAATTTATCAGTTTCAGAAATAACATCATCCATCTCAATATTTCTTCCATAAAAAAATGCTTTTTCGCCATCTTCATCCAGAATTACTGATTGAAGTTCATTTTTAATATCTGGAAGATCGCTTTGAATGTAATTCCATAAAAATCTTCCACCTTCATAAGATAAAAAGAACTGTCGTTCAAATCTTGTTCGAGTTTGTTGGCGTTTCATAAATCCTAATGGAATTCCTGCATAGATTAATGGAAAATTTTTATTTAACTGTTTGATAAGGGGACTTATTTCGCTAGGAATTAAAAATATCTCGTATCTTTCCCCTTCTGCTTGATAAAGTACAAATTGACCACTACGAGCCATATTGTCAAAGAGAGAAAGGGAAATGGTTTCAAAGTATTTTTTTACAATTTGCACATTTGTAGTGTTTAGAGTTGTAAATTTAATATCTTGACTTTTAGATTTTGATTTATTTGATTTTTGGAATTTTTTAGACTTTTGATTCCTTTGATAATTTTTCGTTGTTTTTACTTTTTGATTTCCTTTTTTATTTTGAGGTTTTTTAGATTGTGGTATTACTTCAGCAGGTATTAATGCCCTTACTTTACCCATTTTTGGATCTCTATAACCAAAAGAGCGAGAATGTGAATACATTTGTTTTCCTTGTTGGTTCGGTGAAATTTTTGGAAGTCCCTTTACTTTTCGAATTTTTGGGTGCTTTTCTCTCTCTTGATGTTGTAACTTTATTGAGTTTTCCGCTTTTTGGGCCGAATCATACTTTCTGTAGGATTCCTTCTTACGTATTCTCTTTACGTCCTTTTTTTGAGTCCTTTCATGATAAGAAGTATGCTTTTCTTTTGCTGACCCTTTCACGGACTTTCCTTTTCCCATTTATATCACTTAAGAAAAGGTGAGTTTTCCAATTAACTTTTCGATTAAGCTAAATACTGAATAATTCTCTATAATTTTGTGATTAAATTATGAAGTGATAATATTTTAAAAATGCCTTGTTCTACAAGAAATTATTTCTTCATATGTAAAAAAATTTTTTCATTCTTCAAAACCATTAAATATTCAAGCATTATAGAGAATCTAATGGAAGATTTAGAAAATTGCCATAGTATTATAATTTTTAAATAGTTGCTTAGTCCTTCCATTACCATACTTAGATTTCAGATATATGAAATTCAATTGAACGAAAAGGTGCTTATTAAAATGAAAAAAATGCGTATTGAAAAAGAAGAAATTATAGATCTTGCGGACTTTGGATGGAATATTGATTATTTAAACCCTTCCGACTTATTGTGGAAAATCGATGATGAAGATGTTCAACAATTTATTAAAGCCATGTATTTTTTATTAAAACAACAAAACGATGATAATATAGGAGAACTTAACAATGAAATTGATGAAGAAGATTTGGAACATGAAGATTCTTTACCATTTGATTATGAGATTCTCTTTCGTCATGATACAGAAGTTGATCTAGAAAGTTGCAGAGATCAAGATAGCCTAAGAGAGATAATTGCTTCTAATTATAATGTTGCAAGTAAAGTGTTCCGTTATTTTGATCAAAAAATCATTACATCTAAAGTATTTAATGCTCTTTTGAAGATCTTTAATACTAATCCTGCTACATTTGATTTTTGTGAATGGACAATGAAGAGATCTTATTTCTCAAATTTTTCTGTGCTTACTTATCAAGATCAATTATTAACTAAATTTAGTGGTTCTGATGACTGGGAATATTCAATAATAACAATAATTGTTAAATCTTTCCCTTTTGATGAAACTGAAAATGAAGAAAAAGATGATAAATAGGATATTAATTCTATTAAAAGAATAAAGAAAATTAAATAAATGGGATAGATATGATTTTTGAATTTCATTAGAAACTTATTCGCACAAAATTAAGAATAAAAAATAGTGGATTCAGTGCGAATAAGTTCTGATGTAAAATTGTTCCTTAATTTTTTATTTTTTTTTAATATTGCTTAATTATAATATCAATCTTCATCAAGAGGATATATTGCCAATCCAGATAACAACTTTGGTTCAAACCAAGTACTTTTAGGGGGCATTACTCCACCTGCGCCACCGATTTTTTCAATGTCATGAATATCTACCGCAAACAAATTAAAGAATACGTCATTTCCTTGTTTTTCAATAAATTCTGTTTTCATTAATTCAGGATTTCGATAATATTTCACTTCACCTACGAAAAAGATATTCTTGTCGTTACGGATATCTTTTATTCCTAAAATTGGATCTAATACTCGATCTTGCAAAATTGCAACATCTAATGCATCTCGTAGATCAGTAAAGTTTTGATCTTTAACTGTTGCTTTCAGCCATTGCCCTTGAACACAAATTGCCATTATATGTTTTTTATCAGGATTAAAAGCTTTTTCTACTAATTCAATTGTGAATACTTCCCTCAATTTCTCGATAAATTCATCTTTTGACATTGGTAGCTTTCGGATAACCCGATTATATGGTAAAATCCAAATTTGATCATCAGAAGAAACATATGTCATCAAATATTGCCATGAATGTTCACTGTTTGGATCTGCACCTTCTGCCAGTTTCATTTTTCGATATTCTGCTGCACTGGCTGCCCTATGGTGACCATCAGCAATAAATATTTTCCGATCTGCAAATAACTCTTTCAGGTTTGTAATGATCTTTTCATCTGTAATTTGCCATAATAACTGGCGATAACCTTTCATATGAAAATCGAATTTTGGTGTTGTTTTTTTCATTTGTTCAATTAGTTTTTTTATCTCTGTGTCTGCTTGAAAAACATTCCACACTAATCCAGTAGCAGCATTTATAGTGGCAATATGTTTAGTTCGATCTTTCAATGGTTTTTCACGAGTGCGTTCATGTTTTACAATATTTCCATTTTCATAGTCTTGAAGCGCAACACCCATTATGAGACCTTCTTGACTAAATTCAGATGATTCTTGTCTATACACAAAAATACTTGGGTGTGTGGCTTTTTTGATCAATTTTTTTTCTTTGAAATTCTTGTAGGCTTTTTTTGCATTTTGATATATTTCTTCGCCTTCACCCTCTGGAAGAATAAGATGTATAAGTGAATTAGGATTTTGTTTTAATCGATATTCTTCTTCTTTCCCAATGACATCATATGGGTTTGTGCAAAATTCTTCTGGGTTTATGGGTAAATATGGGGAAATTGGGGTAATTTTGACCATAATACTTGTAATGAAATGCCTTTCAAAAAGATTTCAATTTTCAAAAGACAATGAAACAAAGAAAATATAATTCAAATCTTGTAAGAGAAGGAATATTATGTAAAAAAAAGTAATATTTTAATAGCCCCTGCCAGATTCGAACTGACGTCGCAAGGGTCAGAGCCTCGCATGCTTGGCCGCTACACTAAGGGGCTGGATATATATCAATTATTTAGAATTTGTCATGAAAATTAAAATTTTCGAATTTGCGCGAAATTTCAACGAAAAAAATTTGAACCAAGACCCCTTAATTCAGATAGATATGTTAGAAGTTGAAATGAAAATCAGAGTACGAGATGAAAAAGCCCTAAGACAGAAATTGAAGAAATTAGGTGCAATACAAGTGGCTCATTTACATCATATTGATAAATATTTTGATACTCAACCTCCGAGAGAAAGTTTTGCTATGACAGATGAAGCTTTACGTCTTCGTATTTCAGAAGAAACAATACTTTCAGAAAATCCTTCAAACAAAATTAACGTTGATCTAACATATAAAGGCCCTAAAGAACCAGGTATAATAAAAACTCGTCGTGAAATTATTTGTATAGTGCAAAACGAAAAATCAATGGAAGAGATATTAACCGCAGTAGGTTTTTTAATGAAATGTCAAGTTGAAAAGCATCGTGATGTATTTTCCCTTCAATATCAAGATAAGCATATCGAAATATTGATCGATCACATTGAAAAATTACCTGGTGTCTTTATGGAAGCAGAAATAATGGTATCTGATGAAAAAGATGAGAATGATTTATCTATTAATCTGGAACAAAATCGAAAAGAAAATAATAAAAAAAAACAAGAAGCTTCGAATTTACTAGTAAAACTTTTAAAAGAACTAGGATTTTCTGAGCTTGATTCAATACGCCAATCTTATTTAGAGTTGGTCCTTGAAAATTTGGGTTAATATCTTCATAAATTTAAGTGAATGATTTAAATTTGTTGTCCACATGGTAGAATAGAGAAATATCTTAATGTGAATAAATTCTAATTTAAAAGAATTAATGCTTTCTTTTACATAATTCCAAAAATATTTCAATTGTTGCAATTGTTCTTGTTCAAAATGGAGAATTGTAAATAAAAATTTGACAATATAAGCAATATAAGCTTCTTCCATTTACATTGCTTGCTTTTTTAGGTCTATCTCTGTATTTTAAAAATATTATTTTGGTAAATATTTAATTATTGAAAATATTAAGAAAAATATGAATATTTTTGGAGAAAAGAAAAAAAGAATAAGATATATCCCCAGACAAAGTGCATATATTATTTTTTTTAATAAAAATAATGAAATTGGGGTTATTCAAACGCATAAGGGTCTTTTCCTACCTGGTGGTGGAAAAAATAATAATGAATCTGATGAAGAATGTCTAAAACGTGAGTTAAATGAAGAATTAGGTTGGGATATTGAAATTGGGAATTTTATTGGACAAGGAATTCAATTTATTAATTCAAATGAAAAATCTTACAAATCAGAATGCAGATTCTATTTAGGTAAAAAATTTTCAAAAACATCAGACCCTATTGAAAAAGATCATACGTTAAAATGGTTCCCTATAGAGCATCTCGTACAAAATCTTTATGTTGATATACAAAAATGGGCAATAAAAGAAGCAGTCAAATTTATCAACATTAAAATTTAATATTTTAGAATCTTAATTCTTCTAATAAATTTTCTTTAAATTGGCGAATTCGATTAATAAGAGGTGTGGCAATTTTTTTTGAAGCATCTAAATATAATTTTTCTTTTAAAATCAACAATTTTTCATCGCAATGAGAAATAATTGATTGAATGTTTCCTCCATGAAGGGTTTGATATGCACAAACTCTGTAGATTCCTACCGATCCAAGTGCATCTAGTTTATCTGCATCAGAAAGGATCTGTGCTTCCAATGTTTGAGCGCGCTTACCTAATGAAAAGGAATGGCTAATGATAATGTGATTTATTGCATTTATAATGGGTTCAGGAATTGAATGTGAAGTTAAAAATTGCGTAGATAAATCCGCAGATAAAAGTGCGTGATTTTTATTACTTAATTTCTCCTGTTTTCGACCAATATCGTGGAGATACACTGCTAACTCTAAAAGATCTAATTGCACGTCTTCTTTTTTATCAAGATTTGCAATAATTTTTCTGCAGTTTGACCATACTCTTTGAATATGCCCCCATCCATGTAAATCATTGGAAAAATCATAGTAATTTTTAACAAAATTGAAAATTTTGCTTTTTAGGTCAGATGAAATTTTTTTTTTTTTGAAGAAATTCATATATTTGGGAGAATTGTGCATCGTGTACTTATCAATTTTGCGAAAAAATTAAAGGTGTGTGTCTATAAGGTAATATAAGAGAAAAATGGGCTCTGTGGAAAATTTTTATAAATGGTTGGCTCGCTCGAATATTCGCATTGGAACAAGTAATGTACAACAAACCATCATGGCTTTGAAAATCTTCAATCGCCAATTAGAAGGGCAGTTTAAACGAATGGAAATTCAAGGAAAACAAGCATATACTAAAGCTCAAAAACGTTATGCGGATGGAGATAAACATGCTGCTTTTAAATTGATGAGAAGCGCTCTATTGTATCGAAAGTGGGCAAGTAAGTTAGATGAATTTAGAACTAATCTAGATGATGTGCAGTTTCAATTATCTACTGCCCAGGATATGAATAATTTTGATGAAGTTGGATATGATATGCTTAAAAATTTATGTGAATTACGATTAACCTTAGGAAATCCTCAGATTCAAAAAATGTTAAATGAATTGGATGTCGGATATGGCCCATTTGCTTCATTATATCAAGTTTTTATTAAGAAGGAAGAATTGGCTGAAAAATTACATCCAATTGAAGTAAGGGAACGTGAAATTCGCCAAGAATTTGGAGAAATAAAAAGAAAGGGAAGTAACAATACAGAACCAGATTTAGCATTTGATCAACTTCCAGATGCACCTGGCTTATCTAGTAATGATTCTGATGAAGGAAATAAGAATCCTGATGATGAATTATTCGATCTAGAAAAAGAATTGGCTCGATTACGTAAAAAACGTAATAGTTAAGGTGGTAGAATTAGTGTTTAGAAAGTACTTTATTGGTGTTGATATTGGTGGGACAAATGTTCGAGTAGTTTTTGCTACTGATTCTGAATTCTTACTTAAAATTATCCACCCAACCCAAAAAAAAGGTTCTGAAACCACACTAATCAATCAGATCATTGAAATGATCGAATTAGGAATGAGTACACTTAAAATTCAAAAAGAAGAAGTCTTTGGAATCGGAACGAGTTCTGCAGGACCATTTGTTGATAGTGGAACACGAATTTGGACACCAAATATTTCTGGAGATGGAAATGATTGGAAAGATATTCCCTATCTTGTTCCTTTACAAGAATATTTTGGACTTCAATGTAAATATGGATTGGCAAATGATTGCGTAAGTTCAGTAAAAGCAGAACATCTTTTTGGAGCGGGTCAAGGATTTTCTAATTTAGTTTATGTCACTATAAGTACGGGTATAGGTGGAGGGATTATTGTAAATGGTCATCTCTTAGAAGGAAAATCCAAAAATGCTGGTCATGTTGGACATCTGATTGTTAAAAAAGATGGTCCACTTTGCGGTTGTGGCCAGCATGGATGCATTGAAAGTATTGCTTCTGGGAAATCGATTTTGCGACGAGCGAAAGAACAAGGAATAATCGTTAAGGATGGAACAGAGTTGACCACCAAAAAAGTATTTGATCTTTACCGTGAAGGAAATACGAAAGCAAAAACCTTGATCCATGAAACTATTGAATACTTGGGAATAATGTTCAGTGATATTATTAGCTTGACTGATCCTGAAATAATAATTGTTGGGGGAACTGTGTTTATGAAAAATAAGGATATTCTATTACCGAAGATTATTGCTTATATTTCTGAACATTCATTTCAACAAATTGCGGAAGGAGTTAAATTTGTTCCTTCAGAACTTAAAGATTTTGTAGGAGATTTGGCAGGTTTATCCCTTATTTTTCCTCCATCAGTTATCCAGCGGTGGCAGAATTTAAAACCTTGGAAGCACAAAATTAGAATACTTAAAAATTAGCAGATTTTTTCTTACAAATTATCCTTATTTTCCTCAATTATATCCATTTTTGCATAATACGAATCAATTTCTGGTAAAACTGTGAGGCTTTGCCCAATAGCTGTAATCATTTTTAATAAGTACATCAGTTCTTCATAAGAAAGTGATCGTTGAATTGAATTCCATTTACGTATTGGGGAATATGTGCGACTTTTAAGAAATTGAGCAATTTGAGGGATTCCACCAATGGAGTACTCCCACATTTCAAGTGTTATTGGTCGAATCCAAGGAATAGAAGAATTTTTGTTGTTTGAATTAAATATTTCTTTTGAGTTGAAACCTTTAACATTCTTTTTCGCGTTCTTAGATTCTTTTGATTTTTTTAAGTTCTTTGAATTCTTTTCAGGATTTCCATCAAAATAAAGTGTTTGTGTGCTTTTATCAAAGTAAAAATCTTTCACTAACCATTTTTTTGGTTCAATATCAGCAGTTTCTAGTTTAGGATTTACTGATATTTTTAAGAGATGAAGATTTGCCAATTTTTTGCCTAAACGACTAATATTTTCAAATATTTTTACTTTACGAGGTATAGGGATGCGTGGAAAACCTTTACGAAGAAGTTCATCATATCTGGTTCGATATATTGGACAATGCAAGATGGCATAAATATAATAAAAAAGATCATCTCCTTTAACTGAATATGGCAATTTAGGAACAATTATATTTGATTTCCCCTTATATCGTAATAGAAAGGCATACGCAGTATCGGTTACACTCATATAACATTTTTCAATAAGCTTATCAGCGATGAAAGCAGTACAAAATTTTGATTTCCGAGAAGATTTACTTACTGTAATTGCAGGATTTTTAGGAGATATTTGATCAATATAACCCATTCGATGTCCTTCAACAATGGATCTATCATAAACAATAAATCGATAATCCCAACCTCTGTATAACATGGGACGAATGGATTTTACCGCTCTTTGAAAATTTGTTGCTTGAAATACACGGTCACGTTGCCATGATTTAGTATTATTATATCGGATTTTCCATTTATCTAATTGTGAATATTCTTTATTGAAAAAAGCATGCATATTTTGATGAAGATTATCTTTATCACAATCGATGACCAATCGATCTTTTCCTGCCATTATGCCGCTTATTGGTCGCGCTTTAAAAATTTCATCAATTGGAATAAAATTTTGATAATGCTCTAACATACTAGTATCAATATCAATAAAATATGATTTTGGTGTTTGTGGTAGTAGTTTAAATTGTCGTTCATTAAAACCCTTCCCTAATATTTGAAATTTTTCTTCTTTAGTCGGATGTGGAACATCCATATAATGAATGGCGGCATTTTTTGGTGTTTGATTATCAATTCTAACCATAAACGCAATGCAAACTCCTACCTTTATATCAAATGGATTTCCTGTTTCTTTTTTCCGATAATCCCCATGTAAATTCACTATGTAAATATGATCGAAGGTATTCTGTAATGATTGTCGCATAACAGAAAACATTTGACCATCTAAATAACGGCTATTTGTAATAAATGCAACAATTCCCCGTCCTACCTTTTCTATTTTCCATTGTGCAAATCGTATGAATTTAACGTAATCATCAGAAAGGATTTTCTTATTTCGCTCATGCAATCCCTCTTTGTAATCCATTATTTTCTCATTTATCCATTTACAATCGTTTTGACTGCTTAAATTATAAGGAGGATTGCCCATAATTACGAAAATCTCTTTATCATCGCGAATTCTTAGAGCTTCTTTAATTTCTTTACCAATTTCTGCATTGTGGAAGATCCATTCATCTAACGCTTTATTTTTTGGAGGACTCATAAGAGTATTCATTAAGTAGGATTTAAGGGGATAATTTTCCGCATTTAATGTTAACCCCAAATTTTCTAAAGATAGATATGTTCGAATATGTCCTAATACATAGGGTGCCATTAAAATTTCAAAAGCATAGACATTTTCAAAAAATTCATTTGTTACCCAATGATGAAATTCTTGCTGAGCAAGACTTGGTTGGTTTGGAAATTTTTCTGATATTTTTTCTTTAGCAACATGGAGCAACCCTGAAGCAAAAGCCATAGTTCCAGCTGCTGGATCTAAAATTCGTAAACGATCAATGGGAATTTGGAATTTTTTATTATTTTTATTTAATTTTGATTGAATTAATTTTGTGCTGGAAATTGAAGAAAAATGTTTAGTAGGAATGATTTTATGTTTTGTTGATGAAAGAATCCCCATAGGTTTATTCATCCAGCGTTTTAACAGAAAATCAATGCCTTCAATGATAAAGTGAACAATTTCATAAGGTGTGTAAACTACACCTCTTTCCTTTGCTGTTTTTGGATCATATAAACTAAGAAAATCGCTGTAGAATGTAGTGATCAAGGTTTCAGAATTATTAATAATGGGAGTAAACTTGGTTTTTTGTAATTGCAATTCCATTTCTTGCAGCAGAGACATAAATTCTTTAGGCGTCTTATTTTTCAGATTTAAAAACAAGTCCCTTAAGAAACTTCCAAATGGTAGGTAATCGCCCACTATTTGAAGATTAAAAGAAGAATTTTGCTTGTTGTGTTGGTTCTGCGAATATTTGATCCACGCGGAAAATGCACCATAAACAATGGTTTGAGCAAAAAGATCTGCAAACATCTTTGTTTCTGGCTCATGTTCTTCTTTAAATATTGATTTGGCAAAATCTTCTTTGATTTGTAACAGATAATCTGCTGCACTTTTCTCTGATGGTGTTAGTTTCTTTAATGTTTTTCGAGCATTGATAAGCGAAATTGTTTTTTCTTTGATATTTTTCGCAATGTTTGCCAAAGGATAAATTAACTTCTTTGCATTTGAGATACTCTGAAGGTGTTCCGCACAAGTGATGTTTAATAATTCTTGAAGATGCTGTGGGGCATTTTTAGCAGGAATAAGGTCATGTGATGTTTTTTCTTCAAGAAGACGGCAGGAAAATTGAAATTTAACATTGTTTCTTTCCAATTTGTTCGAATTTATTGATTTGCCTTTCGGAGGTTTAACTAACCAGAGATTAAGAAAGTCGGTTAAAAGAACTTGGGTTCCTTCGTTTTGATATCTTTGTATTTGATTGCATAGCCGTGATCCAGGTTTATATGCGATAATTTCTTCTATGGGTGTATAAGGTTTTTTAGCTTCAATATGAAATAATACAATTCCATTGAAGGTAACTGTCATATCTGGTTTATTTTGAGATCCTGGAATGTGATAACCTGATTGAATTAAGTATCCTTTTGATGGTGGGAAAATTGTCACTAAAAATTGCTTGAAGTCATCATAATAAGTTATTTCAGAAGCTGTTCCGCTTTTTAAATTACGGGCCGTTTTTTGTGCATATTGTTGGAGTGATTTCGGAGAAACAACAATTATTTCAGAAATTTCCATTGAAGAGCTCAAATTTAATCAATCTATTTGAATTTTATTAATGAAATGATATTCACATATAATATAGATGATATTAATTAAGCTCCTATTTACTAAATTTGTTCACTTTTTTTCTAACTTTGATGTACGGAATTCAAATAAAGTTTTTAGAGGAATTACTGTATTAAAAGCCAGATAAGGGTGAATAACGTGAGTATCTTCAAGTTTTTCTTTATCTATATTAGATAATGTTTTTTTCATTAATTCTGCATAATCCTTTCTATACTGTTGAAATGCTTGTTCAGAAAGAGGAATTAAATCTCGAGGGACTTGGTGTGTTTGATGAAATTGAAGTGCTTTTTCGCTTGAATGAATTTGTTGTTGGTTTTGGGTATAGAATTCCCCCAATTGATGAAGAAATTCTCGAATTGTCTCAAATAGAAGGATGTTATATTTGAAAATTGTTTTAGAGTAATTTAGAATATCTGCAGTCGAGGATTTATCTAATTTTTCAAATGGTTCGTATAATTTCTTGTGAAATTCAGGATGTAACACAAAATACTTTATGGGTTTTATGGAATGCTCTTTTTTTTCAGTCAATTCAGTAATTAATCCTTGCTTGTTTAGCAGGCGCATATGATAAATTATAGTATTTTTAGATTTATGCAAGATTTCGCTGATATTAGTCAAGCTTAATTTGCGATAGATAAAAAGCAGAAGTAATGCTTCAAGTCTGGTTTTACTGTTTAATGTTTTGATGATAGCAAGTTTATCATTTGAAATTGATGATGTATCTTTAGAATATGTTGTTTTTGGTTTAATTTCAAATCGCATTTATTTCTGACTTCCAGCAATTTTATTAAATTATAAATTTTGTTGAATAGATGAAATTTTGATTCAATTTAAGTTAATTTTAAAAAGAGAAAAAATTTGCTATTTTTTAATAATATCTACTTTATTTTTTATATATTGGTTCTAATCCTGTTTGAAAATGTCGTAAACTTAATTCCTTTCCACGAGAAATTCGTACCTTTGGGACTAACTCCTTATTATTATATAATTCTGTTACAGCTGCTACGGTGTAATCAATATCTTCTTTACTATAAGCATTTCTAGGTATTGCAAAACGAACTAAATTTAAAATCCCTTTTCGCTCTTCCTCACTTCGCTGATCCCATTCAAAGGCAAAAGGTCCTAATTCACAAGCCCGTATACCATAATAGCGTAGTAACTCAATAGTAAAGCCAACACCTCCAAAATCTTCGGTCGATAGATCAGTCCCTTCTAAAAATCTATCCATATCAATGTAGATTGCATGACCACCAGGAGGAAGAATTACAGGAACCTTCTGCTTAGCTAATTCTGCTGCAAAATAACGTGTTTGCTCAATGCGACCACGTAAATATGATTCTTTAACGATTTCATACAAACCCATAGCTAAAGCCATTATATCTCGCCCACTTAAAGCACCATAAGAATCATTACCAATAGTGACTATTTGTTTTTCCTTTATTCGAATTCCTACGTTTTTACCATTAATGGAATATTTTTGGACAAAAACACCATTATCTCTAAGAAATAAGGCACCACCCATGTTTGCAAGGCCGTCTTTTTTCAAGCTGATTGTAAAACCATCAGCATAAGAAAACATCTCTTTAATGACCGTTCTAATTGATTTGTCAGTATAACCTTTTTCAAATTCTCGAATGAAATATGCATTTTCAGCGAACCTACAAGCGTCGAAGAATAGAGGGATGCCGTATTTGTCTGCAATGTTTTTCACAGCTTTAATATTTGCCATTGATACTGGTTGCCCTGCTACTGAATTGTTAGTTAAAGTTAAATAGATCAAAGGAATACTATCAACACCCCGTTCTTGAATGATTGATTCCAATTGTTCGATATCCATATTTCCCTTGAAAGGATTTGTTTTTGATAAATCTGAAACTGGAAATTCTTCTAATACCGATTTTTTATCGAAAACATTAATTGGATCTATCTGAACTGCCCTAATATTAGCTCCAGTTGTATCAAAATGGCCATTATTGGGAATGGCATAATGTTTTGTAGGATTAATTTCATGCAATATTTCTGCAAGAGTTGAAAAAAGAAGATGTTCAGCAACTCTTCCTTGTGGACAAATGAAGGTATTCGGGCGCATTAATTGAAATTTTCCTCCATTAACAAATCCACCTTGATAACTTTTAAGATATAATTCATCCATAAGAACTTCTACATCATCTTCGCCTTTCATAATCAAATCAATTGGTTTGACAGGATTATCTCCCCGTTCAAATGTATCTCGAAAGGCTTCCAGTAATACATAATAGCCTCGATTTCTTCCATATGATTCATCTCCCAAAAACAATGCCGCCCACTGCAAATCTGTCATAGAAGTGGTTCCGCTATCAGACAAATAATCCAAGTATAATAGATCTGCAGGAAATGAAAACATATTATATTCCGTTTCTTTTAATACGCGTTCCCTCTGCTGTCTGCTTACTGTTTTATAATTCCTTACAACATATGCTTTATGAGAAGGTCTGGGTGTTCTTAGATCATTCAATGATTTAATTTTTTTTGAATTTTCCATGTTTTGTTCACAACTTTACTGTAATAAGCTTTAAATGATAAATAAATAGAAAAAGAGATACAGCCTAAACTTATTCGCACCTAAACTATTATAATTATTCTTAGATTTGAGAATATTTAACTATTTGCGAAAATTGTGATTATTCTTCTCACATTGGAGGAAATTCAAGATACAAGCATAATATATTATAATTTCGTCCAATATCTATAATTAGTGATATTTTCATAGATTATAGCAAAATTAACTGATTTCACAATACCAAATGCATCAAAATCATCTTTAGTGAATGAATTATTATCAAATGATATCTAATGGAGAAAATTAAATGTTTTGAATTCTTTTTTAATATGAGACGCTATGAATTTTTGTATCCATGGATTACCTATTGAAAATTGTCCCCACTGTGTAAAAAATACAGGAATTAAACCTCCTATTCAGTTAATTCATCCTGCACCTCGTGAAATTCCAATGCCAGTTCCCTACAAAGAAAAATATCTTTCTCGGATTGATCTCAATAGAAATCCACTTTTTAAGATGAAATCATCTATTAATCGAGAAATTTCTCCTCTCTCTCGCAAATTTTCATTAGATATTTCTTATGAATCTATTAATGAATCTATTTTTCTTAAACGAAAAAACAAATTAGAAGAAAAATATAAAATATCGAGAGAAGCGGAAGAATTAATTAACCCAAAATCCAATTCTTTGATTGATTTAAAGAAAAAATTCACCAGAGAATAATGTTTTTATTATCATTATTCAATTTCTTTATATGAAATAATCCCAATTTTCTTCCTAACACCATGCTTTATAATCTTATAAGGATATTGCAATTTTGTTGCTACTTTTTGAATTAATTCAAATTCACCCTCTCGATTTACATCATCAAAAATCATTGGAACTTTAGTATTAAAAAGATGTAGATTATGAAGAAAGCCATCACGTCCAATTTTTTTTGGTGGACCATCAACTAAAATGAAATCATAATGATCTGGTAATTGTTCTCGGATTTTTTGAATGTCGTACCATTTATAGTCGCCATAATCTTTAATTGGAGCAAAAATATAGTGAGTGGGGAATTTTCCAATCCAATTTGGATTATGTTCAATCGAATAAACAGTATAATGATTAGTAAATTCTTTTGTGACATTTCCAGAACCTAATTCTAACATTGTATTACCATCTGGAAAATGATCAATTATCCATTTAAATGTATATTGTGAAATAGAAGCAAATCCAAAAGTTCCTAACTTTCCAAAGAATGGCATCTTAATATAAAATGGAACTGGTGCTCATAAATATATTTTGGTAAATGAGATTATCTTGTCTTTTATATATTGATCGTATTTTTAGAAATCTTTGAGAATATCCCCACTCAACTCTTAAATTTGTTATTTTTTTTGTGTTGAAACTAATTTTTCAAAAAATTCGATAGAAAATATACTTTAATTTTTAAATACCTTAATTAAGTGGTGCTTGTATTTTAAATTCTTATTTGCCAATCTTGAATTCGGGGGTTGTACAGTTATGATAATAAAACATGCGTAGGATTATTATCGAAAAATCAACATAAGAGTCAAGATTTAAATAAAACAACATGATTTGCAAGAATTTTTAAATAAAAAAATAAATAAAAAGAAGATTGTTTGGCATTAAATCCTCGAGAAACTCCACCTGGAGAAATCTTCTGCAACACATCGAATAAAATCGATTTTTTCTTGAATTGGAACGGGATAATTAAACCTTTGCTTTTGATTCCAGAGAAATGCGTAATTTTGGTATTTTTGAATTAATTGTTCATTCAATTTCTTCCAATTTCGTGATTCTGCATATTTTAAGCCAGATTCACGATATTTATAATATTGTTTATCATCAAATAACATAACTTCACATGCTTCTTTCCAGAGAGAAAGATTTTTCCATGGAACAATAATGCCTCCTTTTGATTGATTAACAATTTCTTGACATCCACCTTTATTTGATACTATTACTGGTAAACCACTTGCTAATGCTTCTTGAATTACTTGTCCAAATGTTTCTGTTGTGGAAGGAAATAATAAGACATCTGCGCTAGCATAAGCTTGCCCTAATTTTTTTCCTTGAAGATATCCTGTAAAAATCGCTTTGGGCATTTCTGCTTGCAATGTTGCTCGAATTGGGCCATCACCTATTAAAACAAAAGCCATATCTTTATCTAAGCGATTTTCAAATTGCTTGTATATCTTCATAAAGGTTCGTAATCCTTTGTACCAAACCAGTCGACCTACAAATAAGAATACTTTTTTATTTTCAGCATTCCATGCTTTTCTGAGTTCGTTTGATCGATTTTTTGGATTAAATTGCATTCGATCAATACCACGAGACCAAATATCCACATGTTTAACGCCTTTACGTTGTAAAAGATCTACATATTTCTGAGTTGGAGCAAATATATTAAGTGCTTTGTTATAAACAGCGACCATTGCAGGCCACATGGTTTTTACCAGCCAATCTACTTGAAAATATTTCATATATGATTGAAAATCGGTGTGATGAATAAATATGACTGGAATATTTCTACGTTTGGCATATAGTAATGTGAGTAGTCCCATAAGATCGGGCGTTGCGATATGAATAATATCAGGTTGGAACTCATCAAGTTTACGGTAAAATTTATAATAAGGAAGTGCAAATCGATAATCTGGATAAAATTTAAATGGAAAAGATGGGATTAAGACAAGTTCCAATCCACTTCGGTGTTGTGGTGTGATAAGGGGTGCACCTAAAAGAATTCTGTGATGTCCTTCTAATAATGAGTTAACTAGTTCATATGTTGCTCGTGCCACTCCATCTTGATTTTTTTTAAAAGTTCCGCTGTAGATTGCAACTCTCATAATCTTTTTTTCACCTCTCGGTATTAATGATTTTTATAGTCCATTTCTTATCGTTAAATAAATATCTAGTTAAATCATTCTTTATTTATTAGCTAGATCACTACTTATTTAAATTTAATCGATTTAATAAATTGCTCAATAACCAAAAAATAAATGCAATTTTATAGTAGGGATAGAGAATTTTTGAAGTTTATTGATTATTAGTGGAAATCTTGAATATTTAAGAAGAGAACAGGCGTTATATAATTAATTTGTATTTTATATATAATAGAATTTGATATCATAAATCTTTAATTTGCCTACTTTATAACTAATTTTTGGTTATTATTGCAAATCAAATTCAATTTGAGACATTGTTTTTATTTTTATTAAGCAAGTAAAAATAAGAAATATATTGAAATCTAATATACGATGATATTTCTATAGAATTTTTCCTAAATAATTTTGAATTATTTCTTTTCCTTTTTCTTTTTGTACCATTCCTTCAAAACTTGTTCTAATTCTTGTTTAGAAAAAGGTTTCCTAAGAACATTATCAAATCCAAAGTCATCAAAATTCTGCATTACAAAATCATTTGAATATCCACTGGAAGCTATTACATAAGTATCTGGGGCGATTTCTTTTATTTCCAAAATTAGATCTTTTCCATCTTTATCTCCTGGTAAGGTCAAATCTACTACAATCAAATCAGGTAATTCATTATTATTCTTCATTTTTTTCATGAAGTTTCACGATAATCTTTCTCCCTCATCTAGCACTCTGACATAATATCACTCATTTAGATGGTGAAGATTAATGTGAAAGGTCATGTTTTTTTTAAAATATTAATAAAACTTGTACTTTCAGAGACTCCAATTGCTTTAATTCCATAATCTGCTAATAAATATTCTAAAACCTTTAAAACATTACGATTATCATCCAAAATTAATCCTAGTGCTGAAGAATAAATTTGTGTTGACGAATTTTTATCTATTTCTGTAGATTTAAGAGGAATACCAGGTAAAAGAAAATAAAACGTACTACCTTTATTTATTTCTGATTTAAAATTTAAATAACCTTTGTGATTTTCGATGATAATTTTAGAAATTGCTAACCCTAATCCAGTTCCGTTCTCTTTTGTGGTAAAAAATGGTTGGAAAAGCTTATTATAATTTTCTTTACGAATTCCAATTCCTTGATCAATAACCTCTAAGTAAATATAATCGCCCGGTGGTAGATTATATTTATTTTCTTCCTCTAAAGTCTTATTTCTGGCATTTATTTTTATTGTTTTTCCTCCTTCCATTGATTGATCCGCGTTAATTAAAAAATTTTGAATTACCTGACTTATTTTTACTGGATCACCATTGAAGCCAAAGAGATCTTTATCTATTTGTGTTATTGCTTGGGATTTTCTTCCTACTAAACTTATTTTTATGGTGTTTTCAAGTAATTCAGCAAAATTATTATTGTGGGAAATTGAAGGTTTATGATCTTTTGAAAATGTAAACAATTGTTGCACCAAATTTCTTGTTTGAATTGATGCTTGTTGAGCATCTTCTAAGCAAGATCGCGTTGTTTCACTTAAATTTTCATCATTTAATCCAAGACTTATATTTCCCAAAATTCCTGTTAAAAGATTATTGAAATCATGTGCAAATCCTCCTGCCAACAATCGAATTGATTCAATTCTTGCTTGAGATATTAGTAAATCTTGTGTTTTTTGGATTTCTTTATTCTTTTTATTGACTTCTTCAATTTTCCTCAATATTATTTTAGTATTGATATATGAATACACATATGAAACAAAAAGTAGTGGTAACGCTATTTGAATATTATTTACTAATGGAATATTTGTTACTGGATCGAAATTCTGGGAGAAAGTAAATACTCTTAAATAAAGTAGAATCCCCATTGCCACTAATGAAATTATAAAAGCAACTGTAGTAAACCAAAAATCTTTTAATAGGCTTGAAATGATTAAAAATATTCCGATTGCACTAAACACCATTGCAGAGTTTTGTGAATATGATTGATAAATAAGGATTCCTATAGCTGCAATAATAAAAAAGCTTGATGCAATATTATATTTCTTAAAATACACTAATATTAGAGTAATAACTATAAATATTAATTGAAAAATAACTCCGATCTGATAATTTGCTGGTTTGAATAGACCAATTATGAAGAATACAGAAGATAGTACAAAAGATATTATACAAATCCATATTATTAATTGATGTTGAAATTTACTTATAATTGAATCTTGCTCAATATCATCCATATAATCAATTTATATCTTAACTTTTTATAATCGATCTTTCAAATGTGAAATTAAAAAAAAAATAATTATTAAAAAAAATGAGTAAATATTTAATAATACTAATAATAATTTGGTTATTTAAATTATATACATTTATATTGTTTTTAGTAAAGATTTAATAAGGAACTTATTGAAAAAAGTTAATTATTTTTGGTTCTGATTTCTTCTTTAATTTTAAATAATACCCAAAAATCTTATAAAAAACTTATTCGCTATTCCAAAGCAATTTTTTTTTTTTTTTTGAATCAAATATAAGCTATTAACTTAAAAATCTCATCGCTGATTTCTCTTTTGTAAATAAATAATCCTAACAAATTTCTATTTAATGTTATGATTAAAAAGCTTTTAACCTCCTTGAATTGGTTGAACAATGCTGATATAGTCTGATTCGCAAATATTTCGGTTTTTAGCGAATTTTGGGGCAATTCTCTCTCCATTAATCATAACAACAATAAAATTTGATTTCATCCCGTTAACAGAAAAAATTTTTATTTTTAACAGTCGGTGTAATGCTTTTAATAATTCTTCCACATTTGCATTTTTCTTTAATTCTATTGACACTTCTGAATTAATACTTTTTAATCCGAAATTTCCAGCTAAATTCACAATGATTTTCATTTTTTTTTACATAACACATTTATTTTTTCTTTTTATATGATTTGAATAAAGAAATTATTGAAAAATACTCAAAAAAATCTAAATCTTTCCAGTTGTATTTTAGTGTTAAGGTAACATTACTATAGTTGTGTTCTTAGTATTTAACTTTAGTGAATTTTTTGCAAAATCTAATTCAAGCTGTTCTAAAGCAGAAATGGTTGGAACTCCCGTTTCAGGATCCCAACTCATTGATTCATAATAATCCCTTACCATGGTTTTAATATCTAACTTTATTCCTTTTAGAGGGCCTTTTTCCATTGGTGGAATTCCTAGTGCACGAGTATTAATTTGGTGTTGAATTGCACCATGTTTAGCATTAAATGCTTGCCGTAGAGTCTGAATGCGATATCCAATTTTGATCAAATCATTATTTGTCAACTGTATACCCGTTGCCTGGAAAATAAAATCAAGCAATCGAATATTACCGGACCATGTCGCAAAATTACAGAATCCAAGAGCATTAACCGTTTGGTGTATTTTTGCCATGAATGCTTGAGCAGGACCTTTTGAATCGTACTTATGCTTTTTTGATTTTGGTATTTTAAGACCTTTAATAAATTTCCCAATAGGGCCTACCTCCATAAAATCAATACTTGCAGCAGTATGTCTTCCTGGAGTAGGGTCAGATACATATGTGGTGGCTAAACTTGGACCGAATTTGCTGTCATGCATCGGTAATTCTTGACCATTTGCATGAACTGCAAATTTTTCTGCACCTTTTCCAATTTTTTCTGCAGCAATTTTAACTCCATCGGCTAAAATTTTTCCAATATGCTCGCGCTTTACAATCATTTCAAGTAATGGCATAATACTTTCAGAGTTACCCCATCCAATCTCAAGGCCTCCCGTATCTTCTTTTGTTATAATTCCGTTTTCAAAACACTCAATCGCAAAAGCAACAACACCACCAGCTGAAATTGAATCATATCCTGCTCGATTTAAATATTCATTCACCTTAAGCAGAGTATTTACATCATCATTTAAAATTAAAGCCCCAAATGCTGTGGCTGTTTCATATTCTGGACGATGGGTTTCTTTCAAATCTAATTCAGGCACTGATAGAATGGCTCCACATCTTAGTGGACACGAGAAACATCCATAAGGTTTCACTTTCCATTGTTCAAGATTTTGGGCAGTAAGATTTCTAACCTTCTTTTGAGGAAAATCAATATAACCCACACCATTCCAGTTTTTCACAGGTGCATCTCCCACTTCTGAAGAAATTGCGGTACTTAAACCTGTTCCATATTTTGACATCATGGTTACCTGCATCCCTTCTGTCAAAAAGAGATCCATTTTAATCATGCGCATCATCCCTGGTAGGATGTTATTAAATTTCATCATCACGCGCGACATTAAATCCTTAAATTTCATTTTATCTTTGTATTCTTTAGTCATTTGAATTACAGATTTCATATTCTTATAAGGATATTTGGTATGGCCAATCAAGGCAACTGCTTTTAATTTTTTCGATCCCATTACTGCTCCTAATCCCGAACGCGCAGCAATACGCCCTTTATCGTTTACTATTCCTGCATTTCGAATTAAATTTTCCCCTGCCATACCAATAGCTGCAACCCGGATTCTATTTCCATATTTATTTTTTAAAAAGTCGTCAGTTTCTATAGCGTCTTTTCCCCATAAAGACGAAGCATCCTTAATTACTGCTTTTCCTTCTTTTACCAAGAGATAAACTGGTTCTTCACTTTTTCCAACAAAAATAATCCCATCATATCCACATTTTTTAATTTCAGGTCCAAAAGTCCCTCCGCTATTTGAATCACCCCAACCACCTGATAATGGACTTTTACCACAAACCATATAACGGCCTGTAAAGGGTGTGGTGGTTCCTGTAAGTAATCCTGGCATAAATGCCAATATATTATCAGGTCCTAGTGGATCAGCATCAACTGGGATTTCTTCAAAGAGAATACGTACAGCTAAACCATATCCACCTAAATATTGGTGGTACCACTCTTCTGGAATTTCACGTTCAATTATTTCATGTGTACTTAAATTTATCCACAAAATTTTCCCAAAATATCCAAATTTCTCGACCATTTTTGATTCTTCCTTCATAAATCTCCAACTAATTGGAATATTTTGATTATTCTACTATTTTCCAAAACAGTCAGATTATCGATCTATTCTATTCTTTGTTTTAGCATTGTATAAAAGCTTTCTATTTATCATCGCTTTTTCCCATACAAACAAATTTTAATTTCATATCATGATGAATTTATTTTTTCATAATGTTTTTCTAATACTTCATTAATGAAGGCAAATTTTGATCCAAGAAATAAAGTTTAAAATTTTTGGTGACTTAGACTTCCTCAGATCCATAAATTTGTTTAGAGGTAAAAAATATGTCTCAACTCGGAGGAACTCCAGTACTTATTTTAAAAGAAGGATCGGAACGCACAAGTGGTAAAGATGCGTCCCGTAATAATATACTCGCCGCCAAAACCATCGCTGAAGCTGTTCGTTCATCACTCGGTCCAAGAGGAATGGACAAAATGTTAATTGATCAGTTCGGTGATGTGACAATTACCAATGATGGTGCAACTATTTTAAAAGAAATTTCAGTTGAACATCCAGCAGCTAAAATGATGGTGGAAGTCGCGAAAACTCAAGATGAAGAAACTGGTGATGGTACTACAACTTCTGTGATATTAGCAGGTGAATTGTTGAAACGGGCAGAGAAATTGCTTGATCAAAAGATTCATCCTACTGTGATTACTGAGGGTTTTCGAAAAGCGGCTAATAAAGCACTTGAAATATTAGATGGAATGGCTACAAAGATCTCTCCAACAGATAAAGATATGTTAAAGAAAGCGGCAAAAACTTCAATGAGTTCAAAAATTATTCATGAATACGACGATTTAATTGCAGATATTGTTGTAAATGCTTGTTTGGCTGTTCGTGAAGAAGTTGAAGGGATAAATACAGTTGATTTAGATCGAATTCAGATTCAAAAGAAAGAAGGCGATTCTATTGAAGAGACTAAATTTATCTCAGGAATTATATTAGATAAAGAAATTGTGAATTCAGGAATGCCTAAAAGGCTAGAAAATGCCAAGATTCTTTTAATTTCTGCCGCTGTGGAAGTCGAAAAGACCGAATTTGATGCAAAACTTCAAATTACAAGTCCTGAACAAATAAATGCCTTTTTAGACCAAGAACAACAGATGCTTCAAGATTTAGTTGATAAAATTGCAGCTACAGGAGCAAATGTGGTTATTTGTCAGAAAGGTATTGATGACATGGCACAACATTTCTTAGTGAAGAAAGGAATTGCTGCAGTTCGACGAGTTAAAAAATCTGATTTAGAAAAGTTATCTAAAGCAACAGGTGGTGTAATATATTCTAATTTAGATGATATGTCTGCTGATGGTCTTGGATTTGCAGGATTAGTTGAAGAACGAAAAGTCATGAACGAAAATTGGGTATTTATCGAACAGTGCAAGCATCCTAAATCTGTTGTTATTTTCATTCGAGGCGGAACTGATTTGATTGTGGATGAAACGGAGCGTTCTATTCATGATGCCCTTTCTGTGGTTAAAGACTGCATTGAAGAACCAAGCATTTTAGGTGGAGGCGGTGCACCTGAAGCCGAAGTGGCAAAAGGATTGCGAAAATTTGCTGAAACCTTAGAAGGTCGTGAGCAATTGGCTGTTGAAGTTTTTGCTGATTCAATGGATATTATTCCGAAGACATTGGCTGAAAATGCAGGTTTAGATCAAATTGAAATGCTTATGAAAATTCGAGCAGCTCATGGAGAAGGTAAGAAATATGCAGGTTTAAACCTAGATGATATGAAAGTTGAAGATGATATGACAAAAATTGATGTCATTGAACCTGTTGCTGTGAAAAAGCAAGCTATTAAATCCGCTTCAGAAAGTGCTCAAATGATATTACGAATCGATGATATAATTGCCGGTGCTAGATCTGAAGGGCCTGCTGGTGGAGCACCTGGTGGTATGGGCGGAATGGGTGGCATGGGTGGAATGCCTCCTGGTATGATGTAAGGTTTTTTCTTTTTCAAATTTTATTTTTTACTTATGATCTCTTATCTCTTTTCTTTTCTTTTTTATTTTTATATTTCATATTATTATTCATTTATAATGTGGATAAATATTATAATGACTTTCTTTTTGCCTAAGTTTCCTGACAATAATCCCAATGAACTTGATAAAACATTTGTGATTTAGACAATAGAATTATCTAGACGGATGTAATTAAAGTGTTTGTGAAAATTCCTTATCTTTTTAGCTTAATGGCATTATCTAAATTAAAATGTATGTAAATTTTTATAATTTTTAAATTATGCTACCTAGATAATTATTTAGCTAAAATGAAAGAATTAATTATTTTCTCAGCTTAATGAGATTGTAGTAAATGAGTAAGTATAGATAATTGGACTTTGAGTACATTTATCTGCGGGGCATGTGCATGAAAACAAATATCTCTCAAGAAGTATATGCAGCATTAAAAGAATTTGGCTTAACGGATTATGAAACTCGAGCATTCGTAGCCCTCATTACAAATGGAGTCAGTTCGGCAAAAGAATTAAGCGATCGAACTTCCATTCCTTATAGTCGAATTTATGATGTGCTAGTAAATCTAGAATCTCAGCAATGGGTAAAAGTAATCAGTGGCCGACCGATGAAATATAAAGCTGAACGTCCTGCGTTTGTAGCCAAATTGGCGAAAAAGGAATTAGAAGAAAAATACCAACGTATCGAGTCTGCTTTACTTGAAAAACTTGAACCGTTATATGGGGCTGAAGAAACAGTTGAATCAACACCTATTTGGATTTTAAATGGTCAAATATTCCAAAAAGTTGAAGAAATGATTCGAGGAACATCAAAAGATCTTACCATCTTCTTGAAAAATCCTAATGAAGAAATGTTGTCGGACTATTTTGATATTTTCTTAGATTTATCTGAGAAAAAAGTAGAGATCAATGTTATCGTGGATGAAACTCATTTTAATATAAAAAATAAGAATGTTTGGCGAAAATTGGTGTCAATTGCAAAGGTTCAGATGGTAAAACATGTATTATTTGACGCAATTTTATTTGATCAAACAGAAATGATTATTTTTCTAACTTCTTTTTTGAAAATAGCGATTAAAGATGAAAATATGGTCTTTCTTATTCAAGAAAGCCGATTAATAAATTACAGCAAGACTTATTTCAAAATGCTGTGGAGTATGGGACACAAGTTTTCACTGCGTGATTTTAACTAATTAAATACTTAATTATTTATTTTTTCTCTCCCATTTTTTTGTAATTTTACTTCTTCTAATTATAGTGTGAAGTGTATCATTTTAAAGAGATTTTAATTTTATATCAGTAATTTTTTTTTTGATGATAATTTAATTTTCCTATGGTTTTAGTGTCTGTAATTGCTGGTTCCACTTCAGATGAAAAAATTTACAGAAAAGCTTTATCTGTGCTGGAAGAAAAGAATATAGATCATGAATTGAAAATTCTATCTGCTCATCGAAATCCTGATGAATTAGCTGAATACGTTCGATCAACTGATGCCAAAGTTTTTATTTGTGTTGCAGGATTATCTGCCGCACTTCCAGGAGTTGTAGCTTCAAAAACAGATAAACCTGTCATCGGTGTTCCAGTAAGTGCGAAATTAGGTGGATTAGATGCTTTGTTATCTATAGCACAAATGCCACCAGGAGTTCCGGTTGCGTGTGTCGGAATAGACAACGGGAAAAATGCCGCTTTTCTTGCTTTGAGAATTTTACAACTTTTATAAATTGTAATCTTTGAAATATGGAATTATTTTTTTATTTTTTTAGGAATTTTTAGAGAAATTAAGTTCTTCATGTAATTTCAGTAAATATCAATGTTAATATCAAATGAAAATGGAAAATTAGAATGAAAATAAGGAGATAATCAATAGAAAATAGAAAAAATTACTAGAAAAAAAACAATTATACTTTTTACTCTTCTGAAACTTGATTATTTTTTATCTGTTTCTTTTTTTTTGATTTTAAATCAAAAACTTCTTCCACAATTGGTTGAATATGTAATTTTCGAGTATCACCATTGAAATTTGCCAAATCTGGATGGGATAATTCAATTTTTTCAACTAATTCTTCCAAAATACTGTGATATACTCCCAGATTTTCATCGGCTAATAAAAGACAAAGAACTACTTTTCCTTGCTTAAATATTAAAGATTTTTCCCCAATTTCGATATTTTCTAATTTTCCCCTGTCTCCTGAAATTTCTGAAAGCATTCCTTTAATTCCTACCAAACCACCTGCAACTAAATCTGTATTTGGTCTATTCTCATCTTCGGGAATTGTTGCAGTAACCTTAATATCACCATGCAATTCAGAAGCAACAATTTCTGCAAATGATTGATAAAATAGAGAAATTCCTGTTTCAGCTATGATCACATGAAGTTCTTTCATACCAGATTTCCATGAAAATTCATCATATGAAGGAATAGATAAGAAGAAATAGCGCATGATGAGAAAACCAAAGAGTTCAATTAGTGTTCCGTAAACATACCACCATTGTTGATCATAATTTACCATATCTCGAATCGAAATTTCAATAAATCCACCGATACCTGCGATTATAATTCCAAAAATTCCAAATAGTACACGTCGTCGTACTTCTCGTTGTGGTGATAGCTTTACAACTAATATGTAAACAATACCTAAGAAATCGATAATTCCAAATCCAAAAATGACTAAAATTACCGGAATCATTGTAGGGCTACTAATCACAACATACTTAATATTTTGAGGATCCATTGCGCATAAGACCATCCAAATAAACATGTACAACACTGTTAGAATTCCAAAAAGACCGATTGAATATAGAATGACTTTTTTATTTTTTAATAAAATCAACAAACAAACATATCCTATCGAGACTATAATGGATAACATGATAACATATTGTAATGCTGGAATCCATGCTAAGTTTAGATCCTGCGCTTCAAAATCCTTTTTTAGAAAATAGTTGATGAAAGCAGGAAATAAATATAACCCATATCCCAACATTGCACATGAAATAATAAAGAAGATCATATAGGCAGCGTCGCCACGAGTCCTTTTATCTGCTCGAATGTATCTTGCTAAAAGATCACTACCAAACAGTGTTAAAAGAAGTATAAAGGCACCGTATAATACCATGACAATAACTTCAATTGTTGTAAATTCATGGTTAATATTTTCAATAAAAAACATCTTTTGTAAGTCTCCCATTAATTTTTATATGATTATATTATTGTAATATACTCTATAAATAATTTAAGAATTTAACTTTCTTCAAATCATTAACCACATGTTTGTTGTGAAAGGTGTTCTTATTTCGTTCTGGGTTTTTTTCTACATGAAGGAAATCGATTTTAATATATTCTACATTAATTTCTGTTTTTTTCCATCATAACGAATAAAATGGTATACATTTGATAATTTACTGTCTTCATTACATCAATTAAAATGACTCTGATGTTTTTCATTAATAAATAAAAACGATACAACAAAATTGTGTTATTTTTTTTAATTTCGATTTATGCATTATTTAAAAATTGCTTAGTTCTGCAAAAAGCTTAACTTTTATATAATTTCTTAGTGATAGTGAGTACTGATGAAATTACATGGAAGCTGATAAGATACTTGTAGGTGTGCTTTCTGATACGCACATTTCTTCATCAAATGAGATTTCCAGCGCATTAAAATCTGCCTTGGCTGAATTTAATAATTTTCATATAGACTATCTTTTTCATTTGGGAGATTTCACCAATGCGAGCGTATATCAAATTCTAATTGATAAATATGGTGAGGATCGAGTAATTGCTGTTCATGGAAATATGGATGCAATGGATTCACAATTACAAAATATTCTTCCCGCTAAAAAAGAAATTACTTTAATGAATCATAGAATCCTTCTTCTCCATGGTTGGGGTGCACCAATCAATATGATCGGTCGAATTAAATCACGATTTGATTTAAATCAATATGATTTAATTGTTTTTGGACATACACATCGACATTTAATCACACAGCGAGGGAATAAATGGTTTTTTAATCCAGGTGCATGCAAAAATCGGGGTTCTTTTGGACTCTTAGAACTAACTAAGGATGAAATAAGCCCTCGAATTATTCAATTATAAATTTCTAATGCTTTTTATTTCTTTTTTTTTCCAGAAATAAACTTATTCGCACATATTCGCGAATAATTTACAGTAAATTTTGTAATGATCAATTTTTCAAATACATTTTATTTTCAGTGCCTTGATGCGATGATGAGAAATTTCAAAATCATTTCAACCAATTTCAGAAATGGTGTAAGATTCGTTCTTAAAATTTATTTAAAAATAAGATTTTCTTCTAAATTCTACTCTAAATCATTTTAAAATTAAAATATAACTATGTAAAAAAGGATTATATTTTTTTTTTACAGATAATTTTTTCAAATATGCGTGATTTTTTAATATACGTTCTGTTATAAGAGTGATCTTATTCGGGACGTATCTTTCGATTTTATTGGGGAAACACATCATGACTTCTAAAAAAACTGAGAGAAAAGAAAAGAAAAGAAAAAATACAAATAAAGCTGCAAAGCAATTAAAAAAAAACCAAACTGAAAGAGGGCTTCCTCCATTTGAGAATTTCAGCGAGTGGTTTAATCAAGTATTATTTGATGCTGGAATAATCGATTATCGATATAATTTGAAAGGTTGTGGTGTTTGGTTACCTTATGGATTTAAAGTTCGCCAGAATGCTTTTCAAATAATTCGTGATTTATTAGACAATACACCTATCCCTCATGATGAAATGTTATTTCCCCTATTAGTTCCAGAACCACAATTTATGAAAGAAGCGGAAACTGTGAAAGGTTTTGAAGAAGAAGTGTATTGGGTAAAAGATGGGGGGACTAAACCTTTAGATATTAAATTAGCACTCCGTCCGACATCTGAGACCGTAATGTATCCCATGGCTTCACTCTGGATAAGATCTCATCAAGATTTACCATTAAAAACATATCAAATTGTGAATACTTTTCGCTATGAAGGTAAAAATACACGACCGCTCATTCGTGTAAGGGAAATCACAACATTCAAAGAAGCTCATACTTATCATGCAACTGCTCAAGAGTGTGAAGAGCAAATTCGAGAAGCGGTTCAATGTTACCGATCATTTTTCGATGCAATGGGAGTTCCTTATGTTATTTCACAGCGTCCGAAATGGGATACCTTTCCTGGTGCTAATTACACAATTGCTTTTGATTGTATCTTTCCTATCACACACAAAGCTTTACAAATTGGAACCGTACACAATTTAGGGCAGACATTTGGAAAAACATTCAATATAAAATATGAAACTGCAGAAGGAAAACAAGAATATGTACATCAAACTTGTTATGGTATTAGTGAACGCGCTATTGCAGCACTTGTTGCTTCTCACGGGGATAATTTCGGATTAAAACTTCCTCCAAAAGTGGCCCCTATTGAAGTAGTCATTATCCCTATCTTATTTAAAAATAAGGAAAAACCTGTATTGGATGCAGCTAATTCCTTAGTTAAGTCATTAAAAGAAGTGGGATTTCGTGTTCGTATTGATCTACGTGAAATAAGTCCTGGAAGGAAATATTTTCATTGGGAATTACGTGGTGTTCCTGTGCGAGTTGAAATTGGACCAAGAGACGTTCAAAAAGGAAATGTATGCTTAGTTCGTCGTGATACTAAGGAAAAAATATTTATTCCTCAAAAGAATGCAGTTGAAGAATTAAGAAAATTACTTAATTTAATTCAATCTGATATGTGGGAATCGGCTAAAACGCACCATAATGATTGGAATTTACGAACAAATGACTTAGAAGAAGCTTTGAATTTTATTGATGAAGGAAAAGGGATTGCAGAAATTCCATTTTGTGGATCTGAATCTTGTGCAGCTGCAGTTGAACAGCGTTTAGAAGGATTAAAATTTTTGGGAATTCCCGAAGAATACATCACAGCTTTGAATAAGGAAATTTCTACAGAGAAGGAAATCTACTGTGCTCATTGTATGAAACCAGTCACTGAATACTGGCGGATTGGCCGAACATATTAAGTCTTTTTTTATTTTATAAATACGAGAATTTTTAAGTTAATTTTTAATGTTTTTTTACTTTCTCTTGCACAAAGGGGAGAAAGAAGTTAAATAGTTCACGTGCAATAAGATCTAGTGATTCATCATGAAACTTCTTACTATTTTATATCGTATTCGCCATATTATTTTTCTCGGGGCAATAAAAATCATTAAATTTCCCAACCCCTATTTAATTTCTGGAGAAAATGCAATTGAACAATTAGCCGAACGTGTTAAATCTGATGGTGTGAAAAAAGTTTTAGTTGTAACTGATGCCAATTTGCATCAATTAGGATTATTGGATTCGTTAAAAGCTGCTTTATCTACACACAATGTAAGCTTTGCTGTTTTTGATGATGTTCAACCAAATCCAACAATAGAAAATATTGAAAATGCATATACAATGTATACTAAAGAGAATTGCGATGGTTTTATCGCTTTTGGTGGTGGTTCTCCTATGGATTGTGCAAAAGTAGCTGCGTGTCGGGTTGTAAAACCAAAAAAACCTGTAGTAAAAATGCGTGGTCAATTTACCATTTTAAAACGACTTCCTCCTTTTTATGCAGTGCCTACAACTGCTGGTACGGGTTCAGAAACAACCGCAGCTGCTGTTGTAAGTAATCCTAAAACACATGAAAAATTTGCAATTGTTGATTTAAATATTATTCCTCACGTTGCAGTTTTAGATCCAAGATTAATGGTTGGTCTCCCTCCCTTTATAACTGCGACTACAGGGATGGACGCTTTAACCCATGCTGTCGAAGCTTCAATTGGGTGGCACAGTACGAAATATATTCGGGGATTTGCAGAAAAGGCCACAAAATTAATATTTGAGAATATTGAAGAAGTATATCAAAATGGTAGTAATCTTGAAGCTCGAAACAACATGGCATTAGCCGCTTTTTATGCAGGAGTGGCATTTACCAGAGCATCTGTGGGATATGTCCATGCTATTGCACATAACTTGGGCGGTCTATATGGTGTACCTCATGGATTGGCAAATGCTGTTGTTTTACCATATGTATTGGAAGCATTTGGTGAAAAAGCCCATAAAAAACTAGCTAAATTGGCAGTAGCAGGAGGATTGATTAAATCATACACCACTCCTAAAGAAGGTGCTGAAATTTTCATCCAAAAGGTGAAAGATCTTAATAAAACAATGGGAATTCCAACATATATCAAAGAATTACAAGAGAAAGATATTGCTTTATTAGCCGAACGCGCTGCAAAAGAAGGAAATCCTGCATATCCTGTTCCAAAAATCTTCTATCCTGATGATTTTATTGAAATTCTCCACCAAATTAAGCCACCGCAAGAATAATTTTTTTTATCTCCTTTTTTCTCTATAATATTTGTGATATTTTATTATTTTTAGAAATTTTTTTAACTACTTTTTCCTATGATTAACCAAGATGAGTAAGATGATTTCATCGCTGCGTTATCGAGTAGATCAATTTTATGCCAAACATCTTGAACAAAATGCGATAAAAGATAATCCTTTAAAAAAATGTCATGTCTATCTTCCTCCTAATTATTTCACTCAAAATAACCAAGAAACATATTATCCAGTTATTTATTTACTTCATGGATATTCAGGGGATATTAATGATCTACTGATAATTTCAAATGCAGAAATTCCAAAACATTATCCTTTTTTTTATCGAGTGATATTACGAAAATTCTTTAAAAGTTTTCCCACATTAGAGCAGTTGGATAATTTAATCAATAATAATCAGTTAAAACCTTTTATTTTAGTGCAAGTAGATGGATCTCTGCCTTTAGAGAATATTTTCAAAGAAAAAGGATTTAATGGTTTAATATCTAAGAAAGGTTCATTCTATTTAAATTCACCATATACTGGAAATTATGCAGACTATATTTTTGAAGATCTAGTCAATTACATTGATCATACATATCGAACCATCCCAAAAAAGAGTGGACGCGCGTTGATTGGAGGTTCCATGGGTGGATTTGGCGCTTTATTAGGAGGTATTTTGAAACCTGATCTTTTTTCAGCAATTGTAGCTTTAAGTCCTGCAATTTCATGGTTAGAATTGCTCAATCATCAAGAAATCATTCCATTTTATCAGCGCATTTATGGAAAAAGAAAAGCGATTAAACTTGGGCAACAAGATCTCGATGATATTTTGGATACTGCCGATCTTATCTTTTCAAAAGATGTTCCACTTCTTCCATCAATCAAGAGGGATGAAAAAGGCAATATTATATCTTTTGACTCGAAAGCGAAAGAAAATTGGATGGAATATGATCTTAATCGATTGATTCATAAATATCCTAATGCTTTCCAAAATTGTGCTTTACAAATTACATGTGAAGAAAATGATGAATATGGCTTCCTTGCTCAGATTCAGCAGTTTAATACTACTCTACATGAAAAAGGAATATCAGTGGATCTACAGATTTTCTATGATTCTTATGCCAGCAAAATATCTCCACACATGATTGGAATAGTTCAAAAATTAATTCCTGGTCTTATGTTTTGCTGCAAATATATATCTGATCCAATCGATCAATAAGGAGTTCTTGTTTCTTTTTTGCTTCTTGATTTAATTTTTTCAAAGTTTAATGAATCTGTAGTATTTTCTTCATCTTGGATATGTATTGTAATTAAAGGGAGATTCACATTTTCATGAGATGATTGATCTCGATTTTCTTGAGCTGATTGTTCTTTATTCTGATTTTGATATTGAACAATAACTGCAGAAAGCATAATTAGAATTCCCCCCAGAAGCATTCTATTTGTAAATATTTTATCTAAAAAGATTACACTGTATATAGTTGAAACTATGGGCATTATAAAGCCAGTATAAACAACGTATTCTGTTTTTACTTTTTCACCTGCAACACCCACAAGATGAAGAACATATGCTAAACCTGTGCAAATTATTCCCAAATATATCATTATCCCCCATTGAATTCCTGTTAACTGAGAAATTTGATCAGTTAATCCTGTTCCAAATGCAAATCCAGATAGAATCACAGTGCTTATTAAAAGAATTGAAGTAATTGAATATAGAGGAGACATTTTTTCAGATATTGGTTTCGAAAAGGAGCTGTACGCTGCCCATGAGATAAAAGCAATTATAGATAGAATATCTCCTTTAATTGTGTCTGGTGATAAAGTTAAACCTTTTCCAGTAATAAGAAGAATAACTCCAATAATTGCCAAAATTACTCCGATAATAAATTTTAAGTGCGGTTTCTGATGAAAAAAGAAATAATTTAGAACAATAACCCAAATAATCGAAGTTTGAGCAATGATTGATTGATTAATTGGTGAAGTAAATTGAATGGCATAAAATTGTAAAATGTATGAAAACGTAAATGGGCCTAATGCAAATAAGAAAAGGGCTTTGAAATGTGTGCGAAAGGAAGAAAACCATTCTAAAATTTCTCGTTTAATTCCTAAAAATATAAGCAATACAATACTGCCCATCAAAGTCCGTAAAAACACAAAGCTATATGAAGATAATGGAGGCATGACTTGTATTGCAAATGGGAATGTTAACCCCCAAATAAAATAGGCGAGAAATGCCAAGAAATATCGAATACTGGTTCTCATTCTACAAGAAAATGAAAATTCCAAAAGAATAAAATCTTCTGTATTTTGATTAGCATTAGATATATTTATAAAGAGTTATAGGAAGTAAATTTATGACGAGAAAACCGACCTACGGCTTAATTGCGGCCGATATTGCACATGTCGGAGTTTATTTATTAGAAAAATCAGATTCGTTATTAGATGTAGTATCATTAATGGATAAAAAGATGATTTCAGCGGTTATAATTGAAGATATTGATGACCTTTCTAAATACTATATCATTTCTCATCGTCAAATCGTGCATTTTTTAGCGCAATTCAATAAGTCTCAGAATAAAAGTAATGAATATTCATCTTTAGAACGTTCTCTTGCAGAAATTAAAGCGAAAGAATTAATGAGGGGTCCGATTCCAATTATACAAAAACACACACCAATTGATGATGTTGTTCATTTTATGAATACAAAAGGATACAAACGAGTAGTAGTGGGAAATGAGCAAAGTCAACCTATTGGTATAATTTCAACTAAAGATGTCATTGCTTGGACTACTGACATTCTTCCAAAAGGAAAACCCATCATGATTTGTGTTCAAGAAAGTAAAACTGGTCTAATTTTAGCAAATTATCTGTTTAGGGATGATGTTGCTGAGAAATACATAGATTTACTTGGTGGAACTCTTTCTGCCATTGAAAAAATTACCGATGAAGTACTACAAAATTCTGGAGATTTGCGTTATATAGAAAAAGATTATTATGATATAATGTTTGAACAAAATGATTATATAACTGCTATACTTGTTTGTGATGAATCTTCTATTGAATTACGAATAGAATTGCAAGCATTTACACGAAGATTTATGGAATTATATGGGGCAGAACTTGAAATGAGAGAAAAAACAAATTATACCAGACCTGTATCTCTCTTTAAACTACGGCCAATTATTTCGATGTTTGAGTAAATCATTCACTCAGTTAAAGGGATTAAGATCTAATATAAATTCAAAAGAGTTGCAAGACTTTCTTTTTATTTTAGAGTGAGCTTAGATTGAGTCTATAGAGAGCGTGTGGTTAAAGTTCCATCTTTTTGTCCAAAAAATGCTTTAACCGCCATTCCAACAAATAAACCGGTTTCAACAACTCCTGGAATCTTTTTTAATTGCAAATCTAAATTAGCAGGATCTTTAATTATACCAAAATCTGCATCAAGAATGAAATTTCCATTGTCTGAAACGATTGGACCTGCTTTATTTTTAGCCATTCTTAATATAGATGTTCCTCCTAATTTTTCAATTCTTTTTTGTATTGGAACATATGCAAATGGGATTACTTCTATTGGGATTCCTTTTTTCCATTGTTCTCCCAAATTTACGGATTCTTTTCGATAATCAGCAACAATAACCAGCTTTTTACTGTTTCCTGCAACAATTTTTTCTTGCACATGACATCCTCCTCCTCCTTTAATCAAATTCAGCTGGTTATCAACTTCATCCGCGCCATCAATATCCACATCAATTTCGGGATATTGATCAAGAGTTCCTAAACGAAGACCCCCTTTAACAATAAGTTGAGTTGATTGGAAGGATGTTGGAATGCAAATTACTTGAAGATTTTCTTTTTTAACTCTCTGGACTAATCTTTCTACAGCATATACAACTGTAGATCCGCTTCCGATCCCTAATATCATATGATCTTGGACAAATTCATCTACTGCAGCATAACCTGCTTTTTTTTTTGCTTCTTCAATTGATGATAATACCATAAATAATAGTTTTTTTCATAGAATGAAAATTTTGCGAATTTCTTTTTAGGTGTTATCTTTTAAGAAGAATTTAATTTTGCAAAAATTTATTGAATTTCCAATATTCTATCAGTTATGGACTATGCAGAGAGCATTGCAGGGATTCTTGCAGATATTATAAAAAATCCCGAACTTCCTGCTTCAAAACTGGTAAATTTTATTGAAAGTGCTAATAAAAAGGTTAATGCTGATTTTACAATTATTTGTTTTAGACTTCAAAAAATTTTAAAGTTGAAAGGCCCAGAAATTGCTCAAAAACTAGCTCACGAATTTACTCCTTCTCTTCTTGCAAAATATCCAATGATTGAACGGATAGAAGCTGTAGGAGCGTATTTAAATTTCCATATAAATAAAAAAATCATGGCAAAAGATGTAATTCAAGAAGTTTTTTCTAGTGTTCATAAGTATTCTCTCTCTAAAATGGCCCATAACTTTAAACCTCAGAAAATTGTTATTGAATATCCTTCTCCAAATACGAATAAACCTCTCCATTTTGGCCATGTTCGGAACATGCTCTTAGGGCAAGCTTTGTCTCGCATGAATTCTAAAATCGGGCATCTTGTTTATGAAACTAATTTGCTAAATGATCGTGGGATTCATATTTGTAAAAGTATGTGGGCATATCAAAAATTTGGAAATGGTAAAACTCCCAAAACTGAAGAAAAAAAACCAGATCATTTTGTTGGCGATTATTATGTAAAATTTGCAATTGAAGAGAATCGCCTTCTCAAAGAAGTTGAAGAACAATTAAAAGAACTGGAAATGGAAAAGAAAAAAACACCTGAAATGCAAGATTTTGAAAAAATAAATAAACTTCAACAAGAAATCGATAAAACACCTTATGGAAAGATGCAAAAAGAACTTCAACAAATGTTAATTGACTGGGAAAATCATGTTCCAGAAGTTCGTGCTCTTTGGAAAAAAATGAATTCATGGGCTGAGCAAGGTTTTCAAGAAACATTCCAACTATTTAATATCAAACACACTAAAACATACTATGAAAGTCAAATATATGATAAGGGAAAGAACCTAGTGCTTCAAGGATTGAAAAAAGGAATTTTTGAACAATTAAGTGACGGTGCAATTATAGCCCGATTTTCTAAAAAAGGACTTCCAAAACAAAAAGTGCTTATTCGTAGTGATGGAACCTCTTTGTACATTACTCAAGATTTATATTTGGCTCATCAAAAATATGAAGATTTTTCATATGATCAATCTATTTATATTATCGGAAATGAGCAAAATATGCAAATGAAGACACTTTTTGAATTATTGACTAAATTAGGGATGCCATTAAACAATATTCATTATTCCTATGGAATGATCCGTCTTACTTCCGGAAAAATGAAATCTCGAGAAGGTACAGTTGTAGATGCAGACGATGTAGTGAAAGAACTCAAAGATTTAGCAAAAGAAGAAATTAAATGTCGCTATCCTTCATTGGATCTCCTTGAAATAGATAATCGTGCTTTAAAAATTGCAATGTCCGCTTTACGATTTTTCATTTTAAAATATGAATATACACGCGATTTTATTTTTGATCCTAAACAAAGTATTAGTTTTGAAGGTGAGACAGGACCTTATATTCTCTATGCATATGCTAGAATTTGTTCCATATTTCGTAAAGGTCTTGAAAAGAAGATTTCAGTTCCATATAATCCTGATGAGTATTCTGTCAATAAAAAATATCATGTTTCTTCAATTGATTTTAACTTGCTTGTTCATGAAGAGGAAAAAGCCCTCATTTCGCTTTTATATCAATATCCTGATAAGGTAAAATATACAGCAGAAACACTCAGACCACATGAATTAATGCGTTATCTTCTCGATATTGCACAACAATTTACTCGTTTTTATCATGCTTGTCCAATCCTTTCTGAAAATTCAACACTACAAGCTGCACGTTTAGCCCTTTGTGAAGCTGTTCGACTAGTATTGAAGGACATACTAAATTTGTTTGAAATTCAAGAACTTAATGAAATGTAATAGTAAAAAAAAATTAACTTAGAAAAAAAAGATATTTGTTCTTTTTTTATAAGAAATGTTCGTAGTGATCCCATTCGCTCTTTTTTATTCCCAATTTCATTAAAACAGAAAGAAGATTTGAGTCTCCCTTTTTTTTAGCATATAAAGATACTTTTTCAATCTTCATAGTTTTCTTTAGGTAATTAAATAATTCACGCATGATCTTCTCTTCAATTCCTTTTTTGAATGAATGTTCTTTTCTTACAATAACATCATGCAAAACGCAATGTTGACGACCTAAATAATCATTCCAAATGCTAAAAAAACCTGCTCCAACAATTTTTCCATCTTCTTTTGCTAATATCATCGAATTTCGTAATCGAAGATCCTTGCTCCGTTCTTCAATCTCCTTGGAAAACTTATCAAAATCAACTTTGCCAATTCTATATTCAAAATCCTTCAATAATTGTTCCAATTCATCCTTATCTTTTCTTGGATTGTAGCGTGTAATTGTTATTTCTGACATAATTATTTCCCTTCTAATTCTTCTATATTTTTGTATTATCAACTATCTTTAAAAAAAATGTTGCTATAGTTCTAATATAATCATGAAAATATCTATTAAAAAATGGCAATCAAATGCTAAATTACCTAAAATCGCAAAAATAGGAGATGCTGGTGCTGATTGTTATATTCATGGATTTAAAAAAATAAAAAATTCCCAAAATAAAGAATTAATCGAAATTGATGATGATGAATATACCCTACAACCCCTTGAAAGAATTTTGTGTCCATTAGGATTTGCAACTGCAATCCCAGAAGGTTATTATGCCGCTGTAGTTCCGAGAAGTGGTTTAGCTTTATGGCAAGGGTTGTCAATTGTTAATTCTCCTGGAACTATTGATGCAGGGTATAGAAATGAGTGGGGAGCTATTGTGGTTAATCTCTCAAATTCACCTGTTACTCTTCATAAAGGGGATAAAATTTGCCAACTTATTATTAGAAAATTGGTTGATTATGAATTTGAAGAAGTTGAAACTTTACCGACTTCAGAGCGCGGTTTGGGAGGTTTTGGTTCCACAGGCAAGTAGCAAAAGGATTGAATAAAATGAATGCTTCTTTACCAATAATTCGATATCCGATGAACTTTTTTCCATGTAAAAATCTTGAATCAATGCGTAATTTTTATTTTGGCATATTAAATCTACCTATTGCCTTAGAACAAGGAACATGTTTAGTGTTCAAAGTTGGCGAATCACCCCATATTGCTTTTTGGGGTTTTTGTTCACACTATAAAGATTTTTTGGTAAATCCTTCAAAAGTGTGCCTTACATTAGTAGTTAACACTATGGTGGAGGTAGATCGATGGTATCATTATCTTTGTGATAACAAAATTGAATGTATCAAAAAACCTGCTAAAACACCTCAGTTTCGAATCTACAATGCATTTTTCAAGGATCCTATGGGATACACGCTCGAAATTCAATCATTTTATGAGGAAAACGTTTTAAAGTATATCTAATCTCCTTTTTTATGAATTCACCATTTTTGATGTTCAGAAATGGTCCAAATATATTATTATTTTCTTTTCTGTCCATTAAAAGGAATTTCATTATAGAATACTTCATACAATAGAAATATATTAGTTAAACAGTATGATCTTAAATATTGGTGATCTTTTAGAAAGGAGTGATCAAGATTAAAAAAAAAAATTTTTCTAAAATAATTACTGTGCTTCTTTTTTTGATTTTAACTCTTTCACAATCTTTTTCTCCAAATTCACAAAATATCACAAATTTTGAAGGAAAAGATAACAATTCTGTCATGAAAGAAAGTACAAATCTTTCTTCTACACCAACTACACCTCAATTTATTACTAATTCTGTTCCACAGATCGCAGCTGAAAATGTACTTCAATTAAATGTTTCTCAATTCGATGTACGGGAAGATATTCGAAGTATTACACCTCAAAGTAGAATAGATGTTGACAATGAAAATCTAACCATTCAAATTCCAACTGGATGGAATATAAATTCTCATGATTTCAATATTAGTGCTTTATATAAACCCTGGCAAATGATTTCCGATCAAAATGTAACTCTAAACTACACGAGCAACCCCGTATCACCTTGGAATTTTATTAGCTTTAACCCTCCAGATCTATTAAAATGGGGGTTAACTGGAAATTTTGATGATGAAATGTTAAATATTATTGGAACTAATGGTGGTGGAATAGGAAATACAATTCCAGATAGTGCACTGGCTGAATGGTATCAATGGATGGAAAAACCAGATCCTAATCTTACAATATATGAAACAGATAAAATATCTAGCGGCCAAGTCCAATACCCTCTTTACAATGAGTTTACTGTTGAACCAGATTGGGGAAATACTCAAGTTACTAATGAAACTGGAAATGATTGGCAAAAAAAACTTGAAAACCCATTTGGAGGAGAAAGTGGAACTGCTACACGTCAATTATCTTATGATGATGTTGGAGATCAGCTAGAAGCATATATTCATGCAGGATCTAGTAATTTTACGTTAGGAAATCCTTCAATTGGATGGCAAGTTAACTTCACTGATCCTACAGCACCTGATTTTATTCCTAAACAATTCTTACTCTCAATTGCGTGGAGCATTGAAAACTTAGCTTATGATGCATCTGATAATCTTTCAGTTATTGTTAAAGTTGATGGACAATATGTTGATGGACGTTTCGATAAAGATAATAATTATTACCCGAATGCAACTTCCACTACAATTGAGACCAGTGTTAATAATTCTGAGTATCTAGATCATGATATGATTACTCGAACGTTTGATATTACTAACTTAATTGATACAACAAAAGTAAATCATACTGTAGAATTTGGAATTTGGTTTGAAGGTATCAATGAAACTACAGATGAAGTTCAAGTTAATTTCGGTGGAATTGCGGTTGCAGCAATTGAAGAAGATCAATATAAAATCGGAGATCTTGAATTTAAGTGTTCTATCGATTTTCCTGCCGTTCGAGATGTTCGTTATTGGTATCTATTCTCATATATATCTGATGGAGTGGATGGAATTTTTATTCCTTTAGGATTATTAACTGACATTTTCGGAGTTACAATTAAAGGTTCTAAAATACTAAATTTTAATTTAACAACTAGATTGAGATATTTCTTAAATAATGATTCTTATTTAGTAAGTTTGGGCATTATTAATGTAGGTGGCGCTCGAACCGCTCCAACCACAGATTTTACTGTATCTTTTGACGATATTTCTTTAAGTCCATTTTACAAGACAGATAATTTTTCAAAAGCTGGATTTCAAATATTCAATGGAACAGGCTGGCAAAATATTACTCGCCAACTTATACATCCTTTAATTCCTTATCATAATAATAACTTAACACTTCAGTTTCGAACAACAAACTCCACTTATGCAAATTCTACACTTGACTTTACGAGCGTTATTAGTATTTCCCGTGTTCGGAGTAATGACAGCGAAGCAACATATTATGTTAAAGATGTACAACCTAATAGTAATCCCACAATATACTGGAATGTTACTTTCAATAATACGAATACTTTTGAGCAATATATAAATAATAATTTTCATAATTTCGTTGCTATTCAATATAATTTTACCATTATTGACATTCCTGCTTGGGATAATAAAGGTAATAATTCTGAAGATTGGTATTGGTATTCTGCTATTGATCCTTTAGGTGATACTCCGGATTATGCTTCAGCGGTTAGACTAAATGGTACTGGAAATTCCGGAATTATTCAAAACGCTAGTGTTATGGATGCAACTAAACCTATGGGAAGCACTGAAAATCCTTGGTATATTAACGGAACTTGGAATCTTCAATTTACTTCGAAAAATTATGTCGAATTTGTTGGAATTAAGCAACAGTCTGGTGATTCAACACGATTTTTTGCGGGAAATCAGACAATAATTTCCCTTAATCGTAGTGGTTCTGCTGGAATTATTGGAAATTATAATATTACTATAAAAAATAGTTCAGGTTCTATTATTACTGGATATCCCAAATATTACCAGAGTTCAAATAATATTTCAGATACTTGGAGTGTTCAAGACTTTGGAGTGGGTACTTATCAAATAGTCGGAATCTGGAATGATTCTTCTGCTTCAACAGGAAAAACAACCCGGGTTGGAATTCTGATTTCGACTTTTGGTGTATGGAGGTGTTCTCAAGCATCAATTAGGATTAATCCCGATTCCCTAAATTCTGGAGAGAAGGGCTCTTTTTATTTAAATTTCTCTGAAGAAGACGGAACGCCTATTTCTGGTGCAGAAGATTATATTCAATTATATTTAAATTCAACAGATTCTATATGGGGAATGGACTGGCCGCCTTATCAGGCATTAGTTGATCCTGTTGTTGAAAATTCATCTTTAAATGCTGAAGGAAATTACACACTCACATTTAAGACAAGATCTGTCCCAACAGGTAATTATTTAGTTTATATCAAGATAGAAATGCCCTTTTATGAATTTCAAAGGTTAGGAAATGCTTGGATCAATATTTCTGGTTATGCAATTGATTTTGAGTTTCTTTCTGGAGCATATAATATATCTCGTTATTTTGGTTATGTTAACGAAGGAAATTTTCCAATTGTTAATGATACAACTCATTCAATAATTGAAGTAAAAATAACTAATCATACTAACGGTGTTCCTCTCGAAAATGGACAGATTTCTGGGACATTTAATGGAACTGATAATGTATTTTATGGAGACGAAATCTTTCGGGATACTCAAATCGAATCAGATAAAGGAAAATATCGTATCTATATTATAGGTACTGGTTTAAATACAACAAATATTGCTGGAATCTTTAACTATTCTTTAACCATAACTGTTGCAGTAGATGGATATAACTCAACTTATATGAAATTATCTACAAATGTTCTACCAATTATGACTAAATTAACTGCTGATAATGCTATTGATACTTATGAAGGAGGTGAAATCGATTTTTATGCAACGTATCAGAATATTAACAATCCTTCTGCACCTCTACCTCTTAATAATGCATCAGTCAATTGGCAACTTCGCGATAATAATACAAATAATGTCGCAGCAACGGGAGATTTGAGCTTAATCTTGGCTGGAGTATATAAAACAACGATTTTACTATCAACAGATTCATATTATTTATCACCGGGTTATTATCAATTAGAAATTAACGCAAGTCAGTTTAATTGTGCAAATGCTTCATGGATTCAAGTAGATGTCCATATTTTAGCAAAACATGATACTCAGTTAAGTTTAGCAATTAATGAATTGATTCAAATTGGTTCAGATCTAAATGTTAGGGCAAATTTAACATATAGTAATGGTACTGCATTAAAGAATACAGAGATTTCAATTCAAATTAACTATACTGGCGAAGATCCATTTAATATTGTTAGTACAACAGATAATTTAGGTATTGCAACTTATACCCAGACCGTTCCAACACAATTCGCGGGAAAATATCTTTCTATTAAAGCAACTTATGCGGGTACAAGTACTATTCGAGAAGTATCTGCACAAATCTTAAACAGATTAGTTAAGGGAAAAAATGAAGTAAATTTAACCTTAATGTGTAATTCAACTATTCAAGTTGGTTATTCTGTTTCGTTGATTGGTCAATTGAGTATAGAAGGCTTTTCTCAATATGCTGATATTTTTGTTACCATTGCTGGGTGGTACGATGGAAACAGCGAAAATCTCTTCTTTTTACAGCAAATTTATCCTAGTATTGATGGTGTTATAAATTTCAATACTCCAGAAATTGAAGATGGTCATCAAGAGATTACTTTCTTTGTAGATTATGCAGGAACATCAACAATTGAGTATGCAAGTGATCAAATTGGAGCTTTTCCAATAATACCCAAATGGGAAACTAATTTTACATTATTTAATATCAGTTCAAATTTCAGAATCGGTCAAACGATTACATTTGATGTTTACGCTGAATTTCTCAATCCGAATTCTACAGAATCGTTCTATGGTGCATCTTTCTATATAATATATGATTATCCGAGCCAACATCTCATTACTGAATATTATTTAGATGAATTTAACCGCTCAACTGTCGATTTTTTAATTCCTCAAGATTGCGGTGATTATTTAAATGTTACAATCGATTATTCTGGGAATTCGAAAATTCTATCTTTTACATATACATATCATTTTACAGTTCTTCCAAAATGGTCTATCACTTTAAATTTCCAGAACTTAACGGGATTTACGCGAATTGGCCAAGATATTCAGTTTAACGTTTCAGTTGCCTTTAATGAAACAGGTCTTTCAATGTCAATTTTACAAGGGAAGAAATTCTATGTAATATACCAATATTCTGGTAGTAACCAAATTTTCACTGAATATATTTTTAGTACATATCCAGTATATGAAATAACATATCACATACCACAAGATTGCGGTGATTTTTTAAATATTCTTATTCTTTTCCAAGAGGATTCAATTATTCAAGAATTCAACCAAACAATAACACTTTCTATTTCTCCAAAATGGTCATTTTCTTTGGAGCTTCAAGATTTATCAGAAAATTTGCGGATTGGACAAACCATACATTTTAATATTTCTGTTATTTATAACGAAACTGGATTTTCCATGACAATGCTTCAAGGCAGCAAGTTTTTTTTAATTTATCAGTATACAGGAAGCAACCAAATTTTTACGGATTATATCTTCAGTAACATCCAATTATATGAAGTAGAATATCTGATTCCTCAAGATTGTGGTAATTATTTGAATATTACATTACTGTTCCAAGAAGATGATTATATTCAAGAGTTTAACCAAACAATATCACTTGAGATCAAACCTAAATGGATACCTCTTGTGGAAATTGAATCAATTCAAGAAAATCTTCGACAGGGGCAAAGATTTGAAATTGTTCTTACTGCCAATTTCACAGATGCAAATGTCACTGCAGAATTTACCGAAATTCGAGCATTTATTGAAATATCTATAGGAAATATATTAAGTACATTTAATTACTCATTTGATGAATTTGGAAAAATACGATTTAATTACACTGTTCCAATTTCTGATACAATGGATATGTTAATTTCTGTAAACACCATCGAAACACAAACGATCGATAATTATGAAACTTTCCAATTAATCAAAACACTTCCACAAATGGAAACTAACTTGGTTATTATCGGTGCAACCTCTCAAGAAGATTTTGCCGGAGAATTTTCAATTAAAATTCAACTACTTGATTCTGAAGGGAATGGTATTGAAGGTGAACGAATTTGGTTTATTCTAAAGAATGAAAACAGTGTTGAGGTAAAAAATTCAAGTGCTATAACAAATGAAGAAGGAATTGCTGTAACTACGTTCCAGATCGATTCAGTTGGAGAATATTATGTAGAACCATTGTTTATGTCTGACGGTATTTATAAAGAAGCGAGTATTTCGACAAATTCAGCAGAAATTTCATCTTTGAGAGTAGTTAATGTTTGGATCCGAATATGGGATAATATTATTGTGATTTCAATTGCTACAGGTTGTTTTATTGCATTAAGTTCAATATATTATCGAGGTTTTTATGTACCTAGAAAACGAAAGCAAATTGCTGCATTGATGGAAATGCATCAACGTTTTGTAGATATAGAAAATCTTCAATACTTAATGATTATTCATAAATCCGCGGGATTATCCCTATTTTCTCAAACGTTTACAGAGATTCCGATTGATGGAAATTTAATTAGTGGATTCCTCTCAGCAATTACGTCTTTTGGGAAAGAAATAGGATCAAAAGTATCAAATTCTACTGAATCTGATGCTGCAAATGCTGAATATATTACTTCTGAAGAAAAATCTACAGGATTAGAAGAATTGGCATATAAACAATTCAAAATCGTTATGATTGAAGGAAATTATGTAAAAATTGCCGTTCTCTTATTAAAGTCTGCAAGTGATACTTTGAAAGATAAAATTAAAGAATTTACCAGTGCTTTTGAAAGTGAGAATAGTGAAATCCTACCAAACTGGTCTGGAAAAATGCTCCCACCTGAACCTATAGTCCGTTTAATAGAGACTCATCTATTTGCTGATTTACTCTATGAACACCGTCTTGCACAGAGTAAGGTTTCTCTATATTCGAGAGGTCTAAAAAGAAAATCTATCAAAATGCTAATTATTCAAGAGGCTGTTAATAAATTTAATTACTCTTTTAAAGTTAGAGAAATGATTATTGCTTTAACTGCATATGGGAAAAAAGATGTTGATACATTCAATGCAATCAATGAACTTCGCAATGACGGGGTTGTTTTTGCCATAAATTCAAGAACTAGGCAATTGATTGAACAATTCAAACCATTGATTCAACCATTAACAAAGGAACAACGACAGACTTTGATCGCAATCGAATCTGGTATATATGATAATAACAAGTTAGAAAAAGTTACTAAAATTCCTCTTATTATTCCAGTGATTACAGCATTAAAAAGGCATGAATTGATAACTGATACGAACGAACTTACTGAACAAGGTGAAATAATTGCTACTTTGTTAACTTTAATTCCTGATATTTAATTTTTTTATTTTTTTATAAGAAATCTTTGTTCTGCAGAGCTTCGAATCTGATCTTCTTTTTCTTTAATTTCCAACAATTTAGACAAGTATTTTTCATAGTTTTCTTTTATTATGGGGAAAATTATCCCTTCTTTAATCTCATCCCAACGTTCTAATTGTTTAAAGCTATTAAATCCAAACGAAATCCGCCAGAAAGACGCAGGTGTTAAATCCATTTCTTCAATCATTTGATACATTTTTTCTAATGTTTTTGTATCTATAATGAATTTTTCTTCTTCATTATTTAAGAATTTCAGATTATCACTTAAAATGAAAAAATATGCAGCTTCTTCATCTAAACAAACAATGCCGGCTATTTTTCCTTTACTAAAGACAACATTTTCAGTAGAATTTTTAGCTATTTCTAAAATACTTGTAATATTTGGATCAGTAAAGAATTTTATAATCTCTGAATTACCATAATATCTAATTTCAATCCACTGCTCTTTTTCGAGTTCAGGAAATTGCATATTTTCTCTCTTTTTTTGATGAATCTCCATTAATTTTTGAAGATCGCTTGAATCCAGCATTAATTCGGGATCAAAAACGTTTCGTTCAAATCCATTAGCTTCAAAATCACAAATCCCAAGAAAAACTTGATTATTAGAACGAATTCGTACAAAGGCATTTTGGAGAAATAGTTCAAAATCTTCAATTGATTCAATTTCTTTTTCTTGTAAAGCGATGAAATCTTCGAATTGATCACTTAATTCTGAATCTTTGTAAAAAGTACCCCACATTCGGGTTCCTTTTATTTCAGGAACCATCCAAAGGTTTTTTCCAGTTCCGATACTTACAATAACGGTGGAGCCTCCAATTGCCATTCCTTCTTTAGAAGCATTTGAAATTAGAGAGAGTGGAGGATAATAAATACGACTTACTGCTTGACTATCTTGTGCAAGTTCATCTAATTGAGATAATGCGTTTAATGATGCTTCAAGATCTTTAAATATTTCATCTTTTGTCATAATTGAAGGATTTATTATCTTTCCAGATTCACGCGATATTTCTTCAGAAAATTGAGACATTACAGAATCTATTTCATTTGGATTAATAATGGCTTTTCCATTTTCATCAAATAGCTGGATTTTTTCTTTTGTCTTATTAAAAACATCTTCATATTCTTCTTCTATTTCCAAAATTGAATTAGTTTGGGCATTTAAAGGAATAATCGGTTTGAGTTGAGGTTTTTCAAGAGAAATTTTCTTCAGTTTTAATGTAGATGTCTTTGTTTTTTGTGAAAAATCTTGTTTATCTAATTTTTCAGAATGAGGAATGGGTGAAATTTTTGCAATATTACTGATATTTGCATTTTGTTCTTGATTCTTTATCACTCCTTGTGAAGTTGCAGATGAAATCTCTGATTTGAATTGTTTGATTTCTTTTCCTTCTTCTTTTAATAATTCTTCAGGGGTTAGCATTCTTTCTTCTTTAGTAAAAGTAGGAACTTCAATTAAAAAGGGAGGCGGGAGTTCTACCCGTTTAATAGGTAGGGCTTTATTAAAAATTAACGCTTGAAGGTATTGTTGATATAATTTCATCGGTTTGGAGTATTGTGGCAATAACTCCATCGCATTCCATAAATTAATACCTTCATATTTTATTTTGAAAAGAGAAGAAATACCATAGTCAAATTGAAAAGCAGCTGCAGGTATAAATTCTTTAGATTTAATTAAACTAATTAAAATATCTCTACCTCTTTTATCCATAATTAAATCTGCATTTTCTTCATGTTTACTTATATTCTGGGATAATAACATAAAATGAAGTGTGTTTTCTTTAAGACCTACAACACCATGTAAATCTCCGTGGAAATATGAAGACATTTGAGCAATTTGAACTTGACTTAATTGTGAAAAAGTGAAGAATTTTTCTCCTACACCTAAGAATTTAGTAAAAACATACGATTTTTCTTCAATTTGAGGTGTAATTGGCTGTTCGTAATATTTTGTGATTAAATCATTAAAATATTTTTTTCTACGTTTGAAAAATCCCCAGTCTTCCAATATTTGTGGATCTTGAACTTGTTCACTAAAGGTTAAAATGCCTAAAAAAATATAACCTTTGGTCATAATATAATTCAAGCCCTGAATTATTTGATCTCCCAACCTTAATATTGAATTTGCTTGTGAATGCTCTTCATTTTTAATATGAATTTGATCTTTCTGAAATCCTTTATTATACTGTTCCCAAAACGAAATCCAAACTGATGGGTGAATAATATCCCTTACATTAATTAAATTCTTATTCTGATCTACGGCAATCATTGATGAATTTAATCGATAAAGAGAAATTTGTTCGCGATCAATATCAAATAATTGGGGAGGGGGATAAAATAATTTCATTATTGATCTCCTTCTTTGTAGTATATATAGTGTTTTTTCCTTAATAGATTCGGTATTGGTTTTCTTTATTCTTTTGTTCAATCAATGTTTTCATATATTTTTTATAATTTTCCAATACATATTGAAGACTATCATAGTTCATTGCGCCTTTCCAATAAGGATGATTTTTTAAAGATGAAAGTCCTAGATTGATTTTAAACCAACATAACAAAGCAATTTCTGATTTATCTAAATCCCTAAAAAGCTGTTCTAAAGTTGTTCGATCCACTCTTTTATTTTCTTCTTTAATATTATTTGTTAACGTATAGAAATAAGTGGAATTTTCATCTACACAGACGATTCCTGTAAAATATTTTTCATGGTATTTATTATCATAATATATTGTTTCTGCAATATCTAAAATACTTGGAAAACAATTTGGAAATGTGAAAACTTGTTTTCCTTTACCTTTCCAGATTATTTTAATATGACGATCTTTAAGTTGTGGGAATTTTCCTTGTTTTATTTTTAAATGATATAAATCTTGCAGTTTTTTTAAAATATTATCTTCAAGTTGAAGTTCTTGAAATAAACTAAATTCAAAATTATTTGCTTCTAATTCTAATAAACCTAAAAATAACTCACTTCCTCTTATGATCCGTTGAAATGTTTTAGTATATATGTCTCTCAGTTGAATAGGGTTTTCTAATTCAAAAAACTCTTTATCTTCTCGAATATCAAAAAAAGTTTCTTCATCTAATTCATGAGATTCATCATCACAAAGAAACTCTCCCCATGAAACATTTTCTCGCAAAGAAGCAATGCAACTAATATTTTGACCGACATCAATTGACAATAAACTCATTGCACCTCCAATTGGTGCTAAATTAGAACTTGCTTGACTAAAAAGAATTTTAGGAGGATCATACAAGAAACTTTCCTCAACACTGCTCATTTGTAATTCATTTAAACGATTTAAGGTTGCCATTATTTGTTCTAAATCATCTTCAATTTCTTCTTCTGTTAATTTAGAAAAATCGATAGGGTTGCCTAAATCTTCATCTAATATTTTTTCAATAGTCTTTTTTTCTTTCTGAATGATTAAACTTCGATGATAATCGCGATAACTTGCAATGGCCTTTTTAACTTTGGGAAGATCTTTTATTTCATCCCAACCTTCTAAAGATTGCAAACCTTTATATCCTAAATCAATTTTAAACCATGAAATAGGTGCAGATAAGATACCTTTATTGAGTAATTTAAACATCTGATTTAAATTACGTTTATCTATATGAATTTGTGTAGAATCTGTTTTTTTTTTAAAAATGGTATCTGTTAAAATAATGAAATTTGCAGCACCTTGAGCAACTGCTACAATTCCTGTAACTGTTCCTTCATATGGATATGTCATTGCTGCAATTTCATTTAAATCCTTTTTATTGGTTAAAGTAAAGAATTTTGATGCTTCTCCAAACCAATTTATTTCCACATATTCATTTAAACCTGAAATTCCTTTTTTTACATTTGGAAAAGCACCCTTAATACGGCTTTTTTTATAGAGATTTAATAATCGATCTTGATCTTCAAAACTAAGTTCTAATTCATCAAAAACGGAAGACTCAAATGCATTTCCTTCAAAACTAGCAGTTCCAAATAAAATCAAACCTTTCGTTCTTATACTGTCAATTGTCGAAATAATTCTCTGTGCAAGTATCTTTGGATCATAGAGTGCTTCAGAATCTTCATATTTTATATTAATTTTTTCAATTTGATCAGCAATAGCAGGATTATCTTTCCAAAATTCACCTAATGATAATTCATCAAAAACAGAAGCTATATTAATAAAATCCTTTTCTTCTGTTAATGCTAAGATTGTTTTAGCCCCAGCCAATTCTACTGAAAATTTATCTCCTTTTGGAAGTAACGCTGCGGGTGGATTATACAATCTCATGTGTTTATGCCTTTCCTTTAGTTATTGTTAAAGATCAATTAAAGAAAAATCTAAATCTAAACTATGCAATATAATCTTTACATATTCAGGATCTTCTTCTAAAAGGATACGATTTAAGGCACTGAAATTTCGAAAATCAGGAGTTATTATTCTAATTGTATAAATTAATTCTGATTCAGATTTTCGATCTGTTTGGAAAAAGATGGAAAGTTTTCCATGAGGTGCCTCAACAGATGACAAAACTATTTGATTTGGATTAAATTTATCTGTTATTTGTATTGATGGTGGTGCTTTAAGAACATAGTTTGATAAACCCTTTAAATACTCTGTAATAATACTTATAGATTCAATTATTTCTTTACTACGAACTAAACATCTTGCAAAACAATCCCCTTTAGTCGATCCAACTACTGCCCATTTTTGAGAAATATTTCCGGATAAATAAGATAAATATGGATTAGAATTTCGTGTATCAATTAAATGATTGCTTGCTCGTAGAGAAGGGCCTGTTAATCCCCACAAAATAGCATCTTTTGATGAAATTCTGCCAATTTCTCTTAAATTTACATGCAATGTGTGCAATTTTATAAATGTATTAACTAATTCTTTAATTTTATGTGATGTTTTATTAAACTTATTAAGAAAATCACTAGCTGCTTGAGCAGATAAATCACACACTGAACCAAAAGAAATTGAATTATGTAATAACGGATGACCAAAAAATTGATTGTTTAGTTGCTCAATCTTCTTAATTGTTTTAATAAATCGCTGAGAAAACAATTTGAGATCTAATAAATAGGCTAAATTTGCAAACCATATTAAATGGGAGTGTACTCTTTCTATCTCAGCTAATAATGCTCGTATATGTTGAACTTTTTTAACAAGAGTAATACTTTTTAATTTTTCCAGATTCATCATGAACGCTAAGCTTAAGTGAATTGCACTATTTGGGGAAAGTTCTTCTAAAAGAGCTGTAATTTGATCTATTGATTTCTCATTTTCAAGTTTAGGTTGTATTTGCTTATAATTCCATCCAGTTAATAACTTTACATTTCTAATCATTCCTGTCGATGGATTTGTTGATAGATGAATATAATAATGTGCGCGATGAATATCATTAAATATTCCTACGCCATATGGGGCTTTATTATCATTCTTTCCTAAAAATTGGTAAGGTACATGAATAATAGTACTGTATTTATCTGAAATATTATCTTGATGAATAAACCGAAGTCCTAATCGATTAAATACATTCTTTTCATAGATTTCTGCTGTTGGAAAAGTTTTTTTTATTGAAATTTGTTCCATTTTCTTATTTATAGATGTTTGCAAAATGATTTCGGAATTTTGAATAAATTCCGCTTGAGAAAAGATATAATAGAGAATAATAGAATTATCTTCATCTGCACCAACTATACCTTCCAAAGTATATCCGATATTTCTCATAAATTCTGCAGTTATATGGGTTTTTTTCTTAGCGAATTGGATAATTGGGATTTTATCTAGTATGGAATGCTCTCTTTTAATTAGGTCTGCTCCGAGTATATGATCTAATTCTTGAAAAATTTTTTCTTTATCTATTTGAAAAGAGCGGGAAGGTAATACAGAGATGTTTTCACTTTTTGGGCTTAATTCTATATTGTTATAGTCTTCAGTACTATTCATGTGTTTTACCTCGCTTTGTAATCATCATGATGATTGAAGAGAAACCGCTTTAATGATATAGCGTTTATTATTTTTCCATCAAAAATGATTTTCTTTAATTTAAATAGAACAATTAACCCTATAAAACTTATAACTTCTGAAAAAATGATTACTGGATTATTTAATAAAGAATTTAACCATTCTTGGAAGCTGGAATGATAAATCTCATAGGGAACAAAGGGCCACAACCATGGAATATGAGGAATATCTAAAAGAAGATGAAGAAAAACACCATATCCAAGCGATCCACCAAAAATTCTCGTTTTCGGAATTATCGCAAGTATTCCAATAATTAGTAACCATAATAAAGGTGCATGTGCAATCCCTCTTCCACTGAAAAGTGTAGGAAATGTTAAAGATAGGGGTTTATCGATTAAATCAGGAAGAATGCTACCAATTATTATGACCCATCTTTTAAAATTTTCTTCAAATTCCTGATTTTTTTGGAGAAATATTTCAATTAGTAGTAGTGGCACAAAAATGTGTGTTAAAATGAACATTTTTTTCTAACCTCCATAAATTAAAAAAGAAAAAATGAAAAAAGAAACATAAAAAGCAATAAACAAGAAAAGCCTATTGCTTGAAGAACCATGATTCTTATATTTTGGACTGAGTCTTTCCACCAGCCAAATTTTTTTAATATTGTATTTAGATTTAAAGTATAGATTTTTGTTTTTTTTAACAAAGTTATTTTGCTATTCGATGTTTTCTTGATTAGATCTTCTAAAGAATCTGTGTCAATCATGGGATATAGTGCCTTTATTATTAAAAATTTTGCACAGAATTGAGCTGCAGCAACAGATGTCCCAGAAAAGGATAGTGGAGCTGATGTTTCGATTTTTCCTAAATCGTAAATTATGGGGTAAATTTCTTCCTTTTCTTCATTTGAAATGATCAACTGGCTTGAAAAGAATGCAGGATCATTTTTTCCAGATAAATTAAGGCTTCCAACTGTTAATACGTTGGATAATTTTGCCGGATACCCCAAAGAACTTGGTTCTGGTCCAAAATTTCCTGCAGCACAAATCATTTGTATGTTTAATCGCTTGATTTCCTTAAGAATTGGAATAAATAGTGGTTCATATCCTTCAGCAGGTGATGTAGTGGCTGGAATAAGTAGAATTTGAATCTTTTCTCCTTCTGGCTGATTTTCGATATTTTGGATAAGTTGGTGGAGTGTAAATAAAAGATCAGAGAGATATGCACTCCCATCTCGATTAAAAATCTTATAATCATGTAAATAAATCTGTGGATTTGCGATTTCTTGGATACTTTGAAAGAAATCACCTTTTGATTGGAAATTTTGGTTATATTCTAAAATTTGGGCAATAAATGTCCCATGCCCATTTAAATCTTCAATATTTTCATCTGTAATGTTGCATTCATGTAACACTTTTCCTATGGATTTTAGTCGTTTTGAATCAATTCCAGTATCGAAAAGTGCAATATCAATTCGTAATTTTCGCAGAAAATCCAATTTTAGTGATTTTTTTAATGGTTTGATTATGGTATTTTGATTAGGTGAATCTGAATTCAATTGAACTTTTTCTCTACATAAAAACAAATGGAGATCGATAAAAATATCTTGAATTAATGAATTTTTGCTCAATTCAATGAGATCGCTAAAATTTGCCCAAGCAACAACCCATAACACCATTTTTGAAATATATTTTTTTTCTATGTTTAAGGAAGGAAATGTTATTCTTTTTGAAACAGATTTAATCCATTCTAATTTATCAGCAGATGATGAAAAAAGAATCAAAACTCGCAATTTTTCTTTTAAAAATGATTGTTTTACTATAGGTTCACTTAAAGATTTTTGATATTTTAAACAATACCTTTGAAAAAGCTGCTCTTTCATTTTAAAAAAGTGATATTTCATGATATTAAGATCACCTAAAGAAAATGAAGAGAGGCTTTTTTATCCTTCCCAAATTACATTGGATAATGGTTGAAAAAATTGACTTTCTGATTATTGGTGGGGGAATTGCTGGTCTTTCAACTGCACTTGAACTACAACGTTTTGGACAAGTTTTAATTTTAACTAAAAAAAAGCAAATTGATTCCAATACATATTATGCTGCTGGGGGAATTGCAGCTTCTGGACCTTGGAGTGATGATTTTGAGGGTCACGTTAAAGATACTTTGATCGCAGGCGATGGATTATGTAATAAAGAAGTTGTTCGTAAAATTATTCAAAAAGGAACAGAAAGGGTGAAGGCTTTAATCAATTGGGGTATGAAATTTGACAAAAAAGAGGGAGGCATTTTAGATCTTGGTCGAGAAGGTGGGCATCATTCACGTAGAATTTTGCATTATGAAGATTTAACTGGGCGTGAAGTTCTCCTTACTTTAGTAAATCAAATTAAGAAATATCCAAACGTAGAACTCCGAGAAAATCAAGTGGCAATAAACTTAATTGAAATTAATGGAAAATGTGTAGGTGTCTATGTTCTTAATAATGAAACAAATAAAATATATGCAATTCAAGCAAAAGCCACTATTTTAGCAACAGGGGGTATCGGAAAAGTATACCTTTATACGAGTAATCCAGATGTGGCTTCAGGAGATGGAATTGCTATGGCTTCCAGAATTGGAGCAGAAATCGTAAATATGGAAATGGTTCAATTCCATCCTACATGTTTATATCATCCTTTGGCAAAGAATGCTCTCATCACTGAAGCAATAAGAGGAGAAGGTGCAATTTTAACAGATTTGAAAGGAAATCGTTTTATGGAGAAAATTCATCCTTTAAAAGAATTGGCACCTCGGGATATTGTTGCGCGAGCAATTGATACCGTCCTAAAAGAAACTGGTGATGATTATGTTTTGCTTGATATATCATTTAAAGAGCCTGAATATTTAAAAAGCCGATTTCCTGGAGTATATGAAACATGTTTAAAGTTTGATATTGATATTACCAAAGAACCCATACCTGTAGTTCCAGCTGCTCACTATATTTGTGGAGGTATTAAAGCTACCATTTTTGGGAAAACTAATGTTCCTGATCTTTTTGCAGTTGGGGAATGTGCATGTACAGGATTTCATGGGGCAAATAGGTTAGCCAGCAATTCTCTTTTAGAGGGTTTGGTATGTGGTTATGAATGTGGAAAATATGTTGGAGAAAAATATTCTAAAAGAAATTTTCCTCCTTATCAGATTCAAGAGTGGTCAGAAGAAGGAATAACAGACTCTAAAGAAGCTTTTGTAATTACTTTTAATTGGAATGAAATCCGACACATTATGCAGAATTATGCTTCTATTATACGTTCTACTAGTTATTTATTGAGAGCCCGTCATAGAATTTCTTTGATTCATGAAGAAGTAGATAATTATTATTGGAATTTTAAAATAACAAGCGACTTAATTGAGTTACGAAATTTATTAACAGTTGCAAGGTTGATTGTTGAAAGCGCTTTAGCCAGAAAGGAAAGTCGTGGAGCTCACTATACGCTAGATTACCCAAATAAAGCATCCATTATTAAAGATACTGTAATTAAAAGGTACTGGTGAAATTCCAAAAATCTTTTTCATGTGGATTCAATCTTTTTTCCTTCTTTTTTACAATATACAGATTCCTTTGGATTTTCTTTAGTGCTATATGTCTAACTGGTTGAACATTTGCATCTCTACCTAACGATTCAAGTGCAAAGCTGCTTATAGCAGATAATGCATTACTATTTTCGACCGCATGAATGATGGCTGTATTATTATGAAGTTCCAATCCTGTTTGAATTTTAGAACTATACTTGAATTCTCGGAAAAAGATTTCCCGAGTGGCAGAACCTAATTCTCGGATTACCCATGGATACTTAAGCAAATTAGAAAAAACTTGAGGATAATCGATTTTATTTCTTATTTTTTGTAATGAACTGAAAATAGGATGATTTTTTTTGGCTATAATTAGAATCTCATCTTGCCCAATTTCCTTATAATCTATTTCTGAAAGATTAACATGATCCAAATTTCCTACTGCACAAAAATTTGTTTTGCCATTCAAAAGCTCGCTAATAGAACATTTTGTATTTGAAATATGAATTTGAAAAATCAGATTTGGATATTTATTCTGAAAATGCATAAACAATTTAGGAAGAAGATATTCTCCAGGAATGGAAGAAGAGGCGATTGTAATATTAATTTGGGGCGTTTTATTTGCTTCTTGAATTTTTAACTGCAATTCTAAAAGTTGCTCTTCCAGTTTTTCTGAAAATTCTTTCACAATTAATCCCTCTGGATTAATGCTAAGATATCTGGAAGTCCGGGTTAATAATTCTAAATTTCCAAGTGCATGCTCTAAATCTTTCAATCTATGGGAAATTGCTCCTTGTGTAATCCCTAAATTTTTTGCAGTTTTGGAAAAAGATCTCGTTTTGATGAGTTCATTTAGAGTTAAAAAGTGTTCAATTCGAAGAGATCGAATTGGATTTAATAAGGAAGGTGAAGAACTCATAATTTTTAGTGTTTTCAATTACTATAAAAATTTTTCATATATTCATTAATTTTTTTCATAGTTCATTGTTTTTTTTCTATCTATTAAAACATTCAATAGGTTCATTTCGTTTGATATCTAACTTTTTAAAGAATAAAATATTGAGAAATGATATGGAGAATGAATCTAAGTCTAATAATTTAATAAAAATGGTTCGCTCGCCTATATTTTTAGGAGTGATTATTGGTTTTTTAGCTGCTTTGTTGCAATCTCTTCTATATTCTGCTGGAGGTCCTGAAGCATACGGTTTTTGTGTTGCATGTCACACGAGAGATATGGTTAATGATTTAATCAACTCAATATTTGGAACATCATTGGTTGTTGCACCTTTTTCTGCAGCTGCATTTGCACCGGCTTTAAGTATTATTGGTGTGATGATCGGAGCATTCATTGCTGCAAAAACTAATAAAGAATTCCGTTTGAAAAAGGCGAGCTTTAAAGGGGGCTTATTATATTTCTTTAGTGGAATCTTAGTTTTGATATTTGCGCTTCTTCTTGGAGGATGTCCCTATCGAGCCGCTTTAAGATTTGCATATGGAGATATGGTCGCATTCATAGGTATTTTAGCAATAGCTTTAGGTGTTTTTGTAGGAACTCGAATTGTCTTGTTGCAAATGAAAAAACAAATCGAGGAGGAAGAAAAATAATGATATTACAAAGTATTTTCACAGGAACTGCAGTATTGATTTTAGTTCCAATTTTGACTCTTATATTGGGCGTTATCATTGGTTATTTGGCACAACAATCTGGTTTCTGCTCCATTGGTGGAATGAGGGATTTATTTTTATTTAAGCAGACAAGATTATTTTTTGGTTATTTAGCATTAATTGCTTCTGCTTTCGTAAGTTATTTCATCTTTTCGCTGATTATTGAAACTGCATTTCCTAATTTCTATTGGGCTGCTGAAAAAGGGCTCTTTACTCCAATTCCAGGAGCACCTGGAGGATTGGAAAACTGGGCATATATAATCTTAGCGATTATTGGCGGTTTTGGAATGGGTTTGTTGGGTGTTATGTTGGGGGGATGTCCTTTAAGGCAAATCGTCATGGGATTTGAAGGTAGTGTCAAATCTCTTCTCTTCATCTTAGGCATGATGGTTGGCGCTGTACTATTTCATTTATTCATTGCCAGTTGGGTTGTTTCCCTTTTTTAATATTTTTTTTATTTTTTATACTACAAGTGTTAAAATACAATAGGAGTCGAAGCATATATATGACAAATCATGAATTAGATATTACTGGAAAAGTATGTCCATTTTGCCTTTTAATTGTTAAACAAAAATTAGAAGAAATTTCTGCAGGTGATTTTCTCATTGTGAAATGTGATCATCCACCTGCAGCAACCAAAACTATTCCTCGAGCTATGGAGAAAGCTAACTATCCTGTCAAATTGAAGAAGTTACTGCCAGGTTTATGGGAATTAACTATTGAAAAAAAATAGCCTTCCTATTCTCTTTTTTATTAAAATGTCTTTTTGGAGGAGTAAATATGCCGAATTCGTTTTTTTTATTTTCTGATTACATATCTCTGGTTAGAATGAAGTTAATTCTTTCTTTGACAAATGAAAATCAATCAAAAGATAAGTTAGAATTGCATTTTTATATTACAGGTGAAGCACTCTTTTCTTTTTTCAACCCAGAAATTATAGATATTATAAAGAAATTTAAGAAAAACAAAAATAATTTACTATTCTGGGTGATTGATGGATGGGAATCTCAATTACGTGGATTGGATTGTAGAAAAATACATAAATTTATTGGATCTAATGAATTTTTTGAAAATATTGATGTAATAGGGAAATCTCCTTATGACTTCTGGGAACATCTTATTTCTCAGAATTATTCCTTTTTAAATTATGAATCAAGCAAATTATCTATAATTCTTCATAACATCGGTTTTCTTCAATTGGAAGGACCATACATGAGTCGCTCATCTGTCTATTGCATTCGATTTCTAAAAGCTGCAGCAAATTTGAACAAGAATACTGAACTATATGCTTATTTAGATGGTTTGCATATGTTTCATTCCAACCAAAATCCTTCAGAATTTGAGAACATAGGAAACCTTTTAACAAAACTCGCTGAATATTCAAATAGGGATGAATATTATCTAAAAATGAGGGGATGTTCTCGGTGTGCAATAGCTCGAGGATATTGTATGATGAATTCTGATGGATCCTACTCACCTATCAATATGATTGATTCTGTAGAAATTGTTAACCTAAATGAAATAATTGAAAGGTTTAAGCATCTCTTTCCTATTTTTTCTGCTAATTCTGGAATGATTTATTTTCCAATAATGAAGTCAAATTCCAAAACATTCACATTCGATGCATCTTACTCCCTTTTAATTGTGATTTCTCACTCTCCTTACCATTCTGAATGGGCATTTGGTGGTATATCTTTTGCAATTGCATGTGCAAATAACGGAATTTTAACAAAGGTGTTATTTCAAGATAAAGGTCTTCTTGCATTTATTGGAAGTACTTATACAGATGAGGATTTCCATGAACATGTTTTTAATATTAAGGAAATTATTGATGCGACCTATGATATGGAGAATTTAAAATATTATACCTATTTTAATTCTAATTTAATTAACAAATCTAATATTCGAGAAAATATCGAAGGTATAGGCAGTATTGATGGTTTACCAGGTGTTCAAATTTTAGATGATAATAATCTGCATGAAATCTTTTCTATATCTGAAAATGATAATCAAATTCATATTGGTATGCGTATTTTTTTTTTCTGACAAATTATAAGAATAAATCTTAATACTTTATTACATGAGAGAAAAAAATATGGACGTTGAACCTCAAATCGATGATTATAGCAATTTAACCTGCACAAATCTTATGATTAAACTGAAAATTCTCACAAAAAAGCTGAAATCGGGCGATTATATTGAATTCTATTCTACTAGGGAGCAATTGGCCAATATTCAAAAACCTTTTTCTAAAAATCGTTTTAAAATTCAATCAAACAAAATAAATTCTAATCTTTTTCACATAATGATCATACATGAATGATATAATCAATCTTTCAGTGCGAATTAGTGCGAATTAGTTTTTTTCTTCAATCAACAAAAAATTAATTTTGTTCTCAAAGGAAGGGATAATTATTACAAATTTAGTATCAATCGATAAAATTCAGCAAATTTTTTCCCACAATCAGCGATACTACATTCTTTTTTCTCTTGTGGGGATTTCACATGAATATTTATATATGGTTCACAAATTTGAACCAATTTACGCTTTATTTTTTGGAAATAGTTTTTCTTTATTTTTAGAGAAATTTGATCTCACTAAAAATGCCTGTTTTGAATGTGAACTCGGGACACGAATTCTCGGTGGAATCTCCTTTGATCAAGGAGAACAAGTGGAATTCAACCTCAATCGCGACTTTGCAAATCAAATTTTAATACACTTAAAAGAAAAAGTGTTGAAAGAATATCATCAGTATTTCAAATTGTTTAAATAAAGACATTTCTGTTGTTTTAGTATTTACCCTTGAAATAGTTAGGCAGAAATTTTAAATTATATTTATGTTTGTTCAGAGTACAAATATAACAACGGTGAATTTTTTGAAATCCAGTAAAGAGATATATGATGAAGCTACCCGTACGTTTCAACAATTTAGGGAATTTAACGCACCTGCAATGAAAGGTTTTCTCAAGTATGTTCATGCTACTAATCGAGATGGGGCTTTAAGTGCAAAAATAAAGCAAATTATATTGATGTCTGTTGCTTTAGCGAAACGTTGCGAATGGTGTATCGTTTATCATACAAAAAAAGCATTAGAATTGGGCGCCAGTCGAGAAGAATTGATGGAAGCTTGTTTAACTACCAGTGTAATGGATGGGGGCCCTGCAATGATGCATACCCAAATTGTAATGAATACAATAGATGAATTTCAAGCAGAACAAGAATTAATCATTAATAGAATTCAGCAAGAAGAGTGATCACTTATAATTTTTTTTTACAGAATTTTCCAATCGATTGGGATTAACCCATTTTCTTTTAGGTAAGTGTTTGTTTTAGAAAAAGGTTTAGAACCAAAGAATCCACGATATGCTGCAAGTGGACTTGGATGGGGGCTTTCGATAATTAAATGCTCAGGATTTGTAAGTATTTTTCGATATTTACGTGCATTGTTTCCCCATAATATAAAAACACAATGTTTTTTCTTCTGAGAAACTAAAGTGAGGACTTCTTTTGTAAGTATTTTCCAACCAATTGATTGGTGGGAGTTCGATTTTCCTTCTTCAACCGTCAACGCTGTATTTAATAACAAAACTCCTTGTTGCGCCCAATGTTCTAGATTACCATGCGGTGCATCATTTCCAATATCTGATTTTAATTCTTTGAAGATATTTTTTAACGTTGGTGGAATATCTTGCGTGGTTTTTGGAATTGAAAATGCCAATCCATGAGCATGCTGAGGACTAGGGTAAGGATCTTGACCTAATAACACAACCTTAACCTTCTCAAAAGGAGTAAGAATAAAAGCATTGAATATATTATCATGTGTTGGTAGTATAGATTTTCCTTGATTTTGTTCAATTTGTAAGAATTTTTCTATTCTCTCATATGTGTCAGAAGAAAAAAACGGAACCAGTCGTTTCCAATTTTCCATAATTAAAAAAGAATTATTTTTTAGCAAAAATTTTTTCTCTTTTTGTGCATTCACCATCTCAGTTGGTGTTCATGCGATTTAAACAGTTACTTCAAGCAAAATTAAGCGAAAAAGGAGTTATTCCTAAAGAACTGTTGGATTTTGTTCCTAGAGGCTTTCAAGATTTAAATCATCGCATAATATTAAAATTACATCCAAAAATTGAACCATATGCAGCACAAATTGCGGAGTATATACCTCAAATTTTACAAAATGTTGAAGCAATTTGGAATCGGAAAGGCGAAATCGAAGGACAATACCGAAAACCTGCAGGATTGGTTCATTTATGGGGAGACCATTCTACAGAAGTAATTATTATAGAAAATAATGTTCGTTATAAATTTGATTTTACAAAAATAATGTTTGCCAAAGGAAATGCGACTGAACGAAATCGAGTTCCTAAAAAAGTCCAAGAAGGAGAGATTATAATTGATATGTTTACAGGTATTGGTTATTTTTCATTAGGTATGGCAAAAACACGACGTCCGAAAATAATATACTCTATAGAATGGAATCCAACTGCTTTTCACTATCTACAAGAAAATATCCGATTAAATAAGGTTTCAGATATTATCAAACCAATTTTTGGAGATTGTCGCGAAATTGTACCAAAACTTGCGAATGAAGGGATTTTTGCCGATAGAATTATTATGGGGCTGCTACCTGCTCCAACAGACGCCATTCCTGCAGCCTTATCTGCAGTTAAACCAGAAGGAACATTAGTCATCTACGAAGGGATAGATAAAAAGGAATCCACACACTTATTTGATGAATTCTCTTCTATTGCTTCAAAATACGGTTATATTTGTGAACTACAAGAGCGGAGAATTGTGAAAAATTATAAACCTCACGAATATCATATAGTTGTCGAGATTTTTGTTATTCCTCAAAATTAGAAAGATATTTTAGCTTCAAAAAAGATAAATAATTTAGCATAATAATAGAAGTGATTATAACCACTATGCCTAAAATTATAGAAAATACTGTGTGCTTTGATTACAGCCATCACAATACTTTAACCATTGAATCTCCTAGTAATGCAGATTTTACTCAATTTCTTTTTTCTTCATCTTTTAGATTAGGAAAAATCCAAGCAGGTTTTACAAATATTAAGAAATTAGAAAAATATAGATTAGTGGTTATTGGTGGACCCAGAGAATCAAAATTTAGTTCAGATGAGATCAAGGTATTAGTAGAATATGTTCGTAAAGGTGGTAATCTATTAATTTTCCATGATGAAGGTGGTGATTTTGGAACTAATTCAAATTTATCAGAATTAACTCAATTTTTTGGTTTTAAATATAAAAATAATATATTATTTGATTCAGTTCACTTTCAAAGACAAGAATCAAGAGTTATTATTAGTGATTTTGAACCTCATCCTACTACTCAAAATATCTCTTCTATTGTACTTTCAAGTGCATGTTCAATTGAAATCGATCAATTAATAGCTGCTGATCAAAATATAGATGTAATACCTCTTGCACAAACAAGTATTAATGCCTATAGTACTGAATGGATAGATGGGGAGTGGGTTGAAGATGTTGATGCATGGAAATCAATCATGGCAATTTACTCTAAAGTCTATAAAGGTCGTGTGATAGGATTACCTACTGTATCTATGCTCTCTTCTCTTTCTTCAGCTTATGGTTTTTTTGCTTTAAATAACCAAGATTTTATTGCAAATATCTTTAAATGGTTGCTAGAACCGCCTGATACTGAAAAACATGTATCTCGCGACCATAAACTCATTACTGTTCCATTAAAACATCATTTACTTTTATGGATTGAAACTCTTGTTCAAAAAAATGAATGGAGAGATGTGGCCGATTTTATTAATTATAGTATTGAATATTTTAAAGATCATTATGAGGAAATTAAAATTACTAAGCAGCAAGAACGAGAATCTCTTTTAAATGAAAGACGTAAACAACTTGAAATTTTAGCTCAGATTCCAGATATTGAAGAACGAATTAAAAAAGCACGAAAAATGGAACAAGAAATAATATTATTAAAAAATTCTGAAATAAGCGAAGAAATCATTTCTGATTTACGAGAACTTATGCATAGATTAGGAGAAATATCCGAAGGGAAAGTAGGTGGTGATTTTACATCAGATGAAATTAAGAAAAAAATTCACCAACAAGGGTTGTTACATAGCAGAATTCTCTCAGGTGAAGAATTTGATGAAGAATTGAATTCAATTCCAATTCAAGAAATTGGAAATTTATCAAGTAAAGAAATAATTGAAAAACTCATTTTAAAAAATATGAAAATATCTGTTAGGAATATTCCAAAGATTACAGATATTGATGATTCTCCTGTGAAAGTTCAGACAGATGGTAAATCTATCGCATTAGAAATTGAAGGTGAAAGTTTAGATGATATTTTAGCTCGATTGCGTAGCCCAGATAATTTTTCTGAAAAAATAATTGAATCAACAAAAGAAGCTAAATAAATTCATCAATATTTTTTTCGATAAATTTGACCACACCCATATTATTTGAGCTTTCAGTAATGACATCTGCAATTTCCTTTATTTCAGGTTGTGCATCTTCAACAGCCACACTAAGTCCAGCCATTTTCATAAGTTCAAGATCATTAATATTATCCCCAAATACAACAAAATCTTCAAGTTTGTATCGGAACATCATGGCTAATTCTTTCATCATATTTCCTTTTCCCGCTTTAGGTCCATTAATTTCTAACCAAAACCATTCTCCCTTAATATTTAGTTTTTTATAGCCAACATCTTCAATAAATACTATTTTTATTTGATCAGGAAATTCTTGTAGAATTTTTTGATAAAAAGGGAAAAGATCATCTTTTTGGGCATGAAATTGGAGACTAACAATATCTTGCGAAATTAAACTATCAATTTGATCTTGAGTTAGATATTTAATACCTTTTTTTCCCCATGTCCCCTTTTCCATTCTAATTTTTCTTTTTGTTTGGTCAAAACTAATCATAACAATAGGTTTTAACTTTAGCATTTCACTCCAAGAAAAAATCGTTGAAAAAATTTCTCGTGGTATAGTGGTGATTTTAGAAAATTCACCTGTTTTTAAATTTCCTAACAAAGCTCCATTATTTAGTATTACAGGATATTTTAAATATACACCAGCTAACACCTTTTTTGCTTTTTTTAGGTCTCGACCAGTGGCAATGGAAAACTGAAGACCAGAATCAATTAATTTGTTCAATCTAGTCAAATTTTCAAAACTTAAGCCATTTGGTTTGTCTAATAAGGTTCCATCAAGATCACTTAACACAAATTTTTTTTTCACAAGAAAAAAAAGAAAAAATATTTAATGAATTTCATGAATTAATATGAAATCGTAAAATAATTAAAAAACTGAAGCATTTCTATTTTATTTTTGATAATAGGCAATTTCGTCAAGTTCACGTGGTCCAACGTATGTAATATATCCATATTGAGATCCTAATTCATAAGAATTTCTGATGTAGACTGGAAAAGTGGGATATTCAATATTAAGAACAAAGCAACCTTTTTCTAAGAATAAAGCTAAATTGGAGGTTGTTTCATTGAGTGTATTTGCTGAATTTCTTCTGTTTCCTGTAAAAAATACGTCTTCCCTTCCAATACCATCTACTGCATCCAAGTAATTAGCAAAATTACCTAAATATTCACCATTTTGTGGGACAATTAAAAATTCGGAGTTAATCGCTTTACAATATGAAGATAAATTCGTCACAAAATCAACCATCCTTTCTGCGGCATCTTCTATGCCTTGTTCTTCATAATATTCAAAAGCATCAATAATATCTAAATAAGCTCCATTAAATCCAATATTAATTATTTGATCTAAATATGAAGTATTTGTTCCAAAAATAAGTTTTTGCCATGTAGGATCCCAATATCTTACTTTGTAATTGCCTTCCCAATCAGGATTTTCTTGATCCAGCCATGATGGTGCACCATCATCTGGAATTCCATCTTCATCTGCATCCCATGAAGCATTCCAATATGGGCGATAAGATTCAGCTTCTCCGATCGAGATATAACAAAGAACAATTCGTTCTTGATTTTCACTTAAAGTTTCTTTTAGATTGCTGATTTGTTCTGTACTCCACGGATTTTCATCAAAATACATATCAATAACAAAAAGATCATATTCTGTATCACTCATTTGTGTAATTGCATCATCTGCTGAATTATACTTGTTATATTGAAGTAAATAGCAGAAATCGTTCACGTTTTGACCGTTAATGGTAAAGCTAGCTTGTGATATTTGCGATTTGGGTGTAAAAATATCAAAAAGATATATATAAGTCCCAGCTCCGCCCAAGATAATTAATATTAATAATAAAAATATCATTTTTCCCAATTTTTTCATAATATTGAATATTTTATCAAAAAATTCTAAAAATCTTTACTTTTCTTCTAAATTAAATAATTTTTTATCAGTATGCTTATAGCTCCTAAATATTATCTTTTTTTATTTTCAGTACTTTCAATATCTATGGATAAAAAAGGAAGCATAATCTCGTGTAAAGATGAAAATTTCCGAGTTGAAATGCTTCATAAAATGTTCGATACAATTAAGGGATATTCTCTACTTTTAGAACAATTGCAACCAGATCCTAAAAATTATCAGTTCAATTCATCTGAAATTCGAAAACCTTATGCTTTTAAAACTCTAATTGCTACAATTTTATCCGTAAGAAGCCGTGATGAAACGACTATTAAGGTGATTGAAAATCTTTGGCAATATTATTCAACACCTAAAGATCTTGCAGATGCTCCAATTGAACACATTGAACAATTAATACACAGTAGCGGAACATACAAACAAAAAGCTAAAAGAATAAAAGAAACTTCTCGAATTATTCATGAAAAATATAATGATAAAGTGCCAGATGAACTTTCTCAATTAGTTCAATTACCAGGAGTAGGGAGAAAGGTTGCAAATTGCGTTTTAGTTGTCTCTTTCAATAAACCTGCAATTCCTGTTGACACACATGTGCACAGAATTGCAAATAGGATCGGTTGGGTCGAAACAAAAACTCCAGAAAAAACAGAGCGTGCTTTGGAAAGACTATTTCCAAAAGAAGAATGGATGCGAATTAATTATACTATGGTGAGTTTTGGGAAAAAAATTTGCAAGCCGATTAATCCTCTATGTGATATCTGCCCAATTGAAAAGAATTGTAAAAAAAAAATTCAAAAAAAGAATTCAGAAATTTCAAAAACCAAAAAAAGAACCAAAATTAAGCGTTAATCAAAAATTTTAAGCGATAATAAGGTTATTTAATCTTTTTTTTTATTTCTTCATAGGGTATCAACATTTCTCTTTCAGAAAGTGGTATATTTTTCAAATTTTCTATGATTTCATTAACTTTCGAATAATATTCCATCTTCTCTTTTCTTTGTTCTTGTGTTATTAAGCGTTGCATATATTCTCGTTTTAAAGTTTTAGGGATATCACTGATTAATTTGCTAATTTCATCCGGATTGATTATATATTTTGAATTTTCTCCAATTTTTAATACATAATCGCGAGACAAATGCCATATGTTTTTTGTCAAATCGTTGGTGAATAATGATACTTTCAAAATCATCATTGTTTCGCTCATTTTATCCATAAAGAATTCATGTTCCACTTGTAAATTCTTTATATTCTCTCGATTAAGGAATTTTTTCTCAAAAGGTTTAATTTTATTGTATATACTTTCGATAATATTTAAGATCGATTGTAAATAACGAGAAACCATGATTGCTTCTTCTTTAAAAGCAGATAAAACTTTGTTTTCTGTCCATTGAGCATAAAGACCTGAGATTATATTTAATAATGGTGTAAAAATTTGAGGTTCTGCTTTGATTGCTTCTTCTTCTGTGCTTTTTTGACGTAGAATTGTTTGTAAATCATGTAACATATCTTCAAATTTTCGTAGTAATTTTTGTTTTATATCAAAATCCTCATCTGAAATCTGAGTTTTTTGAGATGAAAATGTTGCAGTAAGGTTCTTAACATGAATTCCTGCTTTTTCACAAGTTTCAACATCTTGCAATGGAATGGATGCTTGAAAACCTTCAGCAAAAAGATCTGCGGTAATATCATTAACACCTCTTATCATTTTATCAAAAAATTCGTCGAAATTTATTAATGAATTTCTGATATCGGTAAAAATCTCTTTGTAATAACTCCATTTAGGAATTATTGAATTCATCATCATTTTAATTCGTCCATTTCTTGTCAGCTCTTCAAATCCAGGCGCTTCTTCCAAGCTTCCAATAAATTTCATATCTTTTGATAGTTTTGGAAGAACCAATAAGAAATTGAAGAAATTTTGAATTTTTTCTTCGCTAATTGCTAATTGAAGAGATTTAATCTTTTCTAAAATTTTTGTTTGTAAATCTCTAATATCTTTTTCCAATTCATGCAAAATTTCGAAATCTTTCGACAATCTACCTTGTAAAAGAATGACTTTCGTTGATGTACCTAATTTTTCGAGTATTTTGTTCAAATATGGAGTATACTTTTCAGAATACTTTGTACTTGATAACATTGTAAGCATACTCATGGTATAAGCCAATAGACCATCATATTTTCGAAAAATTGAATCAATTAAAGCTCCTTCTACTTGTTCTGAAAGAAGTAATTCTTTAATATTGGTCTGTTTAATTTTTTTAGCACCTTTCGTTTCATCTTCTAAATCAACCTGGAAAATATAACTAAGTAATTCATTCCAAGAGTTTACTGCACAAAATTCTTTGTATTCTTCAAATGCATGATCTAAAACATATTGAACGATGCTTTCAATTGTTGTAAGACTCTGATTTTGATTCTTTTTAATAGGACGTAATTCTTTTTGAAGGTTTTCAAATTTTTCTTTGGAGAGAATAATTTGCTTTGGGTTAAAATCTGAATAATTTCCTTCATCTTCAGAAAGTGTTAGAATAAGAATTTTTCCTAAATTGAATAAACATTGAAGTTTATAAAAAATCTCAGGACGTGGATCTTCCACAGCCATATGAGAAATACCCCTTGCGAATATTTGACCTAAAATGTGAATTTGATCTAGCACTATTAAAATATCTTGAATGGGGGATATTATATCTTCAGTATTTTCCCAATTTTCTCCAAATACTTCAGCTAATACTTGAGATGCAAATTGTTGAATTGAAAGATTTGTCAATTGTGAATAAAAAGTATAAATTCTTCTTTTTAATTGTTTGAGTCTTATATTAAACATCTGTGTATCTCCCTCTATTATGAAGCGAACCTTCAAAATAAATCTTCTTTGTATATTCCAATTGTTACTAGTAGGAGATATATTGACTTTTAAAAAAAAAAAAGCATTACGATATTATTTCATTATTATGTAATTTTTTTTAATGTTTTTTTTAATTTGCCATTACTTTGAGCAATTTGGTTTAATAATAATCTTTGATCTGTAGATAATTCTTCTCCATATCTTTTTTTTAGTTCCAAAAGTGCATTATGAATTGTACTTACATTTCGTTGAAATTCTTCTTTAAGTTCTTCATTCATTTGATATTTTTCAGTTTTTATAAAAGTAGAACTCAAGTTTATAGTTTTTTGGATTTCTTTTCCAGCAATTTTAAGTTTATACCCTCTACGTAAAAGTGCTCTCTTAATTGATTCAATTAGAACAGTTCGCTGTGTGGGTTTTTCTAAATAATCATAAGCACCTAGTTTAATTGCTTGCATTGCTGTTTCTAAATTAGGTTCACCTGTAACAAAAATAATTGCAGAAGAAATTTCCATCTTATCTTGAAGTTTGGCTATTAAAGATAAGCCATTCATTTCTGGTAATATTATATCTACCAAAATTAGATCGAAATTAAGATTTTCCACTGCTTCTTGTGCGCTAGAATAATCAAATGCTGTTTCACAGTAAAAACCTGCTCTTTCTAACATTTTTTTTAATGATTTTCTTAAGGCGATCTCATCATCTATTATTAAAATTTTTCCTTGTTCATGGGTAAGAGAATTAATGTTTGATGCCTTTCCCTTTTTATCTGTCATAATATAATCACTTTTGAGAATGCCTAACTTTCAAGATGAACCTTCTATATATTCTTTGGTATATTATTAATATTTAAGATCTTCTCCTTTTTAGTTTAATTATAAACTGGGAAAATCCAAGATAAATTTTGTTCCTTTAATTTCTTCTTGTGTGAAATTATATGTATCAATATTCTTGGATAATATATCTATATACCCATTATGATTAATCATTATTAGTTTTACTATTGCAAGACTTAATCCAACATGCAATTTTGATTGCGTTTTTATCATTTGGATACAATCAGGCCAATTAATATAAAAAGGATCAAAAAGATTATCTATTTGATCTTGGTTTATTCCAATTCCATTATCTGAAATTTCAATACGATAATATCTTCTTTTATTTACGATGAATTCTTTTAAGTCAACTTCAATAATACCTTTATTTTTTAAATTTCCTTTTAATTCTATTGCCTTTATTGCATTTTCAATAAGTGAATCAATAACAAATTGAAGTTGTTTAAAATTACCATAAATCAAAGCTGATTTCAAATCTATATTTTTTTTAATTTCAAATAGATTTGAATATTCCTTTTTCGTATATTTATCTAAAGTCTGATTTAATACTTCAATTAAATTAGTACTTTTTCTGAAATGAATTTCTTTAGCAACTTCAGAAAAAAAACGAACATGCTTTAAAACTTCATTTATCCGATAACCTAGTGTAACACTTTCTTTAAGCTGTGGAAGTAAAGACTCTTGGATATTTTTTGAGATTTTTGAGATTTTTGAGATATTTTCTCTTGTGTTTTGTAAATTTTCAGAGATTTCTTTGATATCTTCGATAGATATAGATAAAAGCGATAATAGACCCATCAAGGGGTTATTAATCTGATGATTTAATCTCTCAATAATTGTACCAATAGAAGCAAATTTCTCTGCAGTATTCAATTCTTTTTTTGTTTTATATAGCAATTTTTCTTTTTTCAACAAAGCAATATTTTTTTGATTCAGTTCAAAATTAATTTTATTTACTTTTTCTTGCAATATACGTTCTTCTGATAAGTCTTTTCCTGTAAGTAGAATGGATTCAATTACTTCTTGTTGGTTATATACAGGTATTAATGATAAATTAATTCTAGCATTCAAATTTCTCGTTGAATTCTTTTTACTTTTTTTCTTTTTGAATAAAATTTCATGATTAAATATTGATTCACCCTTTCGAGCTTTTGAAAAAAGATTATAGAATTTTTCTTCATTTTCTCCTTCTTTCAAGGGTAATTTTACAGCCATAACCTCATTTGATGAAAATCCTAGTATTTCCTCTGCAGATCGATTCCATAATTTAATTTTTCCATTCAAATCTGTATTAATGATAATATCTGGAGTAGAGTTAATTAAAAGATCCATAAAGTTGGTTGTTTCTTTATTTAGTATTGATATATTTTCCAATTTTTGATATAGATATGCATTTAATATTGCAATTCCAATCTGTGATAAAATTATTGGGAAATCTTTTAGTTCTTCTTCAGTAAATCTTTCTGAACGATTTATAAAATAGAAGCATACTGTTGCAAGAATTAGCCCATCTTGAATATTTATTTTTCCTCCTATTGCGAATTGAAAGCCTGCTTCCTTTAAAGGGGGAAATGCATCCATATTTTTTGAGTAATTTGTTAACTGGATATATTTCTTTGAGGATTCTCGTAAAATTCTTCCATCTAATCCTCCTGTATCTGGAGTTAATAATGTTCCTTTAAGTGGAATTTGCGCAGGGATATTTATCAAAGTATTAAATACACCTAACCCCGATTTCCATAAAACAATTGTGGCTGAATTGGCTTGAAGTAGTTCAGAACTTTTAGAAAGGATTCTTTCCAATATCTCTGTGGGTTTTTTTGTTTCTAAAATTTGAAATAATAACTGGTTTACATCTTTTCTTCCAATTTCTGCAAACTGAGAATTTGCTTTATTTTCTGAATTTTCCATGAAATTCCCCCAAAAAAAATATTGAACGAAATATACCTTTGTTCGTTTCCCTCTTGTAATAAATATTCTAGGATCTTATATTTTCTTATATATTTTTAAATTTTGGTGCTTCATTAACATTAAAGGAGAACAAGTTCTATGGCATCAATTTATAAAAATGTTGAAAGTATTGGAATAGTATGCATGGATAACACCACTCTAAGTCCTGTTGCAGCATATCTTTTTCGTGATTTAGCGATTAAATCAAGAAACCCTAAAATTCGGAAAATTCGATTTTTTGATGCAGGATATAAAAGAACCCATCATTCTGTTTCTAATTCAGCTAAAGGATTTTTACAACAAAGAGGATTTGGAACAACCGATATGATGGAAACACATCGAGTTAATAAAAATTGGTTAGTAACGAAAGATATTATTTTTGTTATGGATAGATTTCTGCAACGTGATTTGCTTTATGATTTTTTTCCGACAAAAGTTGAGGAAATGAAAAAGAAAATTCTAATTCTTAATGAAGCTGCTGGAATCGATGAACGAATCAGAGATACAAGTGAAGATTTCTATATTGATGTTACACCTACGTTTTTACTTATTGAACGTTGTTGCATTCAAATAATAAAAATAATTGAAAGAGAGAATAGATAGAAGCAAAAATTTTTTTCTATTCCATCTTTTTTTCACTAGTGTGTGCTTCTATTCAAGATCTCTGGGATTATCATATTCATTCAAAACGTTGTGGACATGCAGTTGGAAAATTGCAAGAATATGTTCAACAAGCCATAAAAATAGGATTGCAAGAAATAGGGCTGTCAGATCATTTTCCGATGTTTTTTTTACCAAAAGAAGCAAATGCAGAACAATTTGCGATGCCAAGAGATCAGTTTGCTGAGTATCTCGAAGAATGCAGAATTCTACAATCTAAATATTCTGATAAAATTCAAATTAAAATAGCTTCTGAAGTGGATTACTATCCTGATCAGCACGTTCTTTCACAATTATACTCTGAACTAAAAAAATATGAATCTAAACTTGATTATCTCATCGGATCTATTCATATAATAAAAATTGATGATGAAATTCCTTTTCCAGTCGATTCTCCTGATATTATGGAAAAATTTCAAAAATATGGAGAAGAAACGATTTTTTCGGAGTATTATAAGAATTTGATTAAAATGGTTAAAACTGGTGTATTTCAAATTGTTGGTCACTGCGATCTTCCTAAAAAATACGGAACATATTTAGGAAGATCAGAAGCAATTTGGGATCTTAAAATGAAATTCTTAAATGAGGTGAAAAGAACTGGTGAGATGGCTGTAGAAATAAATCATTCAGGATTATATCGACCAGTTAAGGAGCAATATCCCCATGATGAAATGATTAAAGCATGTATTGAACGAGAAATTCCACTTGTTTTTGGATCTGATGCTCACCGCTCTTCATATGTAGGATATCATTTCGAAGAAACCTTAAAAAAATGTATTAATTTTGCAAATTCTCTTCAAAAACCACTTATTATGGCAAAATTTACTCAAAAGATAATAAAACGTGAAAATTTAAATCAATTTTAAATTTATTTTTTACGAACTACATTTTTGAGTTGTGTATTCCTTTATTATTACCTTTTAATTTTTTAGTTATGCATTCTTAGTAATTATAATGTTCTTTAACCGAAATCCCACGAAAAAAATAGTTCAGAAAATTATACCTAATCTATATTATTTTGCTGAATTTCCAATGCTCGATTGTAATATGTACGTTCTGCTAGATGAATCTTCTGGAAAATTTTGTTTGATTGATACAGGTAATGGGAAATCATTTAATGGTTTTAAAAAGAGCATACATGAAATTGGATTGAATATGGAGAACCTCACTTCAATAATCATCACTCATGAACATTTAGATCATATCTTAGGACTTTATTCTATTCTTAAAGAAATTGATATATCTTTGCTAAATATTTATGTTGCTCCTTTTACCAATCAAATTCTTGAGCAAGGTAATGAACAATTAATATGTCCACGCGAACTAGGAATAAGTGCTGATGTATTTGAAGTTAAAATAAGACCTCTGACGAATTTAATTGAAGTTCATGAAGGAAATACAATTAGTTTCGGTTCATTTAATCTTGAGGTGTTAGAAACACCAGGACATAGCATAGGTTCAATTACGTTATTTGATAAGTCACATAAAATTCTTTTCCCGGGTGATGTTGTTTTTCCTCAAGGAAGTTTTGGTCGATACGATTTTCCAGGTGGAGACCTCCAAAAATTGAAATTATCTATAAAACGACTTTCAGATCTTCAAGTCGAAATTCTCTGTTCTGGACATATGTCCCCCGTTCTTCAAAATACTGCTTCACAAATTCAGCTTTCACTTCGTAATATTTCTTCATTAACATATTAACTTGATCTATTACATTATAATAGTGGGAAAAAATAATATACATAAACAATCTATATCAACATAACAAATTAATTCCATTTTACATTGAGAATTTTCTAGTTGGAGATCAGAAATCAACATGGCAATATTAGAATTGGCAATTTCTTACCAAGGTGAACCCTTACTCGAAAAACAATTTTATTCCACATCAAATGTCTTAGATAAAAATATTCGAAATTCTCTTTTACAAACTATTTCTGGAGTAGTTACTGAAGCATTTGGCGAAGAAATTCAAAGTTTTTCACTTGGTAAATACACCATTACAGTAATAACTCATAATATTGCGGATTCTACAGATGTTGAAACCAATTCAAAGCCCAATTCAAATGTAGATCATTCTTCTTTAGAACCTCTTTTAATGTACTGCATTGTTGATCAAAACAGTGATGACAAAACAGTTTTAAAAACTATGAGAGAAGCATTGTTTCAATTTTCAAATCGTTATAGTATCTATGATATTACTCATAAAAAAATAAAAAAATTCAAGAAATTCGATAAGCGTTTGGATAAAATTTTTGGGGATCTAATTTTGAAAAGCGAAGATCGCTTCAAATCATTATTTTAATTAAAGAAAGGGGGATGCTCCCAGTGAGTTCCAATTTAACTGCGGAAGCAAAGCTGGCTTACAGTGAATTTTTAGATGCAAAGACCCTTGATGATAAGATCGAGCGATTAGAACGGTTTCTTTCCCTTGTTCCAAAGCATAAAGCTACTGAACGTATAGTAGCATTGAATAAAACGCGCCTTTCAAAATTGAAAGCCGAACGAGAAGATAAAATACGGCGACGAAAGGCTTTAGCAGCAGCTGTTGAAGATCCATTCGTAATCAAAAAAGAACCACAGTCTGTTCAAATTATGTTGGTCAGTGATTACTTTGATCAAGATATGGGTGCAGGAAAATCCACTTTTTTAAAAAATATGACTGGAGTGTCTCACCTTGTTCCAGGTGTATTTACAGCTGAACCTGTTGTTGGAATTTACGAATGGAAAAAAATTAAATTTCAAATTGTCGAAGAACCTGCTTTACACGATTCCCAGTATTTATCTCGTGTGATTGCTGGCTTGAAAGTAACTGATATAATTGCTTTAATGGTTGATTTATCTCGGGATCCTCTAAAACAAATGGAGAATATTTTAAAACACCTTCATCAACACCATCTTTATTTAAATCGAGAAGCTCCAAAAGTAAAAATAGAAAAAACTGGTGCTGGAGGAATACAAATCTTTTTAATGACAAAAGATGCAAAGAAGAACGAAAATAATATTCCATTTATAAAAGAAATGGTTCAAGCATCAGGAATCAGTCATGCAACTGTAAAAATTTATCAAGAACTCTCTATTGATGAAATAGAAATGGCTTTTAATCGCTCTTCAAAATATAAACCCGCTTTAATAATTGCTAGTAAAGCAGATCTACCAAATACTAAAGAGAATTTTAACAAATTGCAAATGTATTATGGAAAAGGAACAAAATATGAATATTCTATTTATCCCATTGCTTTTATTTATGATAAATCTCGTGATGAAATTGTGAAAAAAGGATTAAACTCTTTTGAAGAAGATATTCTTCGAAAATTGAAATTAATTCGAATATACACAAAATCTAAGAAGGGGATTGCAGATAAACCTTTAATTGTTCCAAAATCAAGCACAGTTGGAGAAGTTGCTATAAAAATTCATAAAGATTTATATAATGGATTTAAATTTGCTTATATATATCGAACTCGCTCTGATGGACAAGAAACGCGTATTCGAGCAGGTATGAATTTTGTTTTAAATGAATTTGATATTATCGAAATTTTTTCTAAAATTTAAGAGTATTCATGAATAAAGGAATAGTATTGTAAAAATTAATAGGAAATGATATGTTTTTTTTAATCAATTAAATATTTACAGAACGAAATTTCTTTATTATAATAAACACCAAATTGTGAATTACATGGTGATATATAAAGCAATGATGGAAAACTTGAATGAGAATATCCGTTATCAATTCAAAATCATCCTTTTAGGCGAAGGTGGTGTGGGTAAAACATGCATTACTAATAGATTTTGTTATTCAGAGTTTCTTGACACAAAACTCACTATCGGATTAAGTTTTAATAGTTATTCTATTCTTGCAGAAGAAAACGGTGAAAAAATTCGAATAGGGTTGTCTATTTGGGATTTTGGCGGTCAGGAGCGTTTTCGCCCGCTTCTTCCACAATTTATTTCAGGAGCGAATGGTGTAATATGGGTCTATGATATGAATGCTTTTCATTCATTAATCCGATTAGAAGAAAAATGGTTACCACTATTACGTGCAAATTCTGACAATATTCCTTCTATTTTAGTAGGTGCAAAATATGATATAATTAAAGAAAATCAAAAAATTGATCCTAACATTGTTGAGAATATTCGAAAAAAATTAGGTGCAAATAGTGCTTATGAGACATCTTCAAAAACTGGTTATAACACAAGCCTTATTTTTAAAGAAATTGTAAAATTGCTTCTTTCTAAACCTCCATATATAAAACGGAATATAAAAATATTATAATAGATTTCTTAGGGTTGTTTTGGCCAATATAATTACTTATTTTCGGATTTTACTGCCTTTTTACTGGTTCTAGTTGCTTTTTTATGTGAATTTTTAGGTGATTTACTTTTTTGGTGAATTTGTTCTTTTTGAATCCCAATTTTCCAAATATTTTCAAAGATTTGTTGGGTGTACATGATATACTTCGTATCAGTGGAACTGAATATAGAATATCCTTTTATTCTTGGGTTCGCAATATCGAAATATCCTTTGGCAGATTGAAATGCAACATTATCATCAGAAATAAAAAGAGTTTGAAAAACATGATCTACATATTTAATATCACAATGATTCTCTAAAATTGGAATAAATTCTTCATTTATAAATTCTGTTTCAATAATTATTTGCACTTCTACACCTTTTGTACGAAGAAAATCTAAATTATGCTTGATTAAGGGGTAAACTTCCGCCACGTTCCTTATTACTGCTTGTAATTTATGAGATGTTGCATTAATCAGATTTCGGAGATGATCTCGACTGGCTTTATCTCCTTCAAGAAGTGTAAATTGAACCTGTTTTGTTGGCCGTTTTTCACCAAATAATTGTTTAAGAATTGGGAGTGTCGTATTAATATTTTCGCTAAAAATTTGCTCTTGTTGGCGTTTCATGTACATAAATACATCAGTAGGATCATTCGCTATAAATGTACTTGGTCGACCATCGATTTTGGTAATGATTTTTTTAGTTACCATTTCGTTGAGAATTTCATAGATACGTGAATAGGGGACATGTGTAATTTCACTTAATTCATGAGCATTCATTTCTCCTGAATTCAGAAGTGTGATAAAAAGATTAATAAAGTAGTCTGTAAATCCAATTGCTTTCATGGCACTGCGAATTTCTGGTTTTAACTTGGGCATTTTGTACTTTTTCATATTTTTTCCCCTTGATAAATTAAATCAATTTGATGATTAGTTTCTGTAATTGCAAATTCATATATTTTGCGAATATATGCAAAATCACGCAAATTCCAAGTCGGTTTGTAAAAAGGAATGGAAATCAGATCTAGAGCTCTTTCAAAACAGTCAATCATTTGATCTATCATAGTTAAAATTGCATGTAAAGAAATTTGGCATTGTTTTTTTTCTGGATAAACCGTTCGGATGAGATCAGAATAATAACTAATATCTTTACACTTGCATTGAAGAATTCGTGTTGTTTGGATGATTGCCACTCTAAAAGTAAGTCGACTGATCGTTTCCAATTCACTTCGATTAGGATGGCTGGGTGAGCTATGAAGAAGAGACATATCATTTTCTGCATATTCGGGATAATATTTTTTCACAATTTTATCTAATTCAAATGCATCGATTTTTTCATCTTTATAATATTTAATTGCTTCTACAGATGCGTTTAAAATGACTTTTAATATCCCTTTCAATTTGCGACGAAGATAATCCTTTAATATATAATCATAATAATTATTTGCGGTAAATTCTTGAAAAGAAGTTTCTGAATTATGGCGAAGATATTCCCTTTTTAGATAATCTAATCCAATATCAACAAGAAACAATAAATAGTGGCGAATTAAGTGGTAATTTCGTTTTACAAAAGGATCTGGAAATTCGATCAGATTATTAACATTCGACATACTAAATATATCTCTCCCATTAGGGGATAATTTTGCAGTATATTAATTGTTGATTATTCTTTCAAAAATATGTAATAAAAATTATGGTGCGAATAAGTTTATCAAAATTCAAAAAGATAATTTGCTAAAAAAAATAAGGAGAACCTTTGTATAATAAAAAAAAGAGATATTTCATTTAAAGACAGGAAGATCGGTAATATAATTTAACAAATCGTTGAAAAATTTCATAATTTCTGCCTTCAATCCAGGGTAAACCTTTTGCAGTAAATTATAAATATCATTTTTTAAACTATTAGAATACATTTTTACAAATTCTAGCGCGCCTGTTGACTTAAATATTTCCCGTACTGCTTCTATCTGCTCTTTTGATGCACTACGATTTCCCAATGTCGAATTTAATATTTCTTTTTGTTCGGATGTTGCTGATTGATATGCAATAATCGTTAAGATAGTACATTGCCCACTAGTAATATCTGAACTAATCGATTTTTCCTTTGGATCTCCGAAACTACCTTTTACATCATTCATCAATTGATCAATTATACCTATTTTATTCATGGCTTGCATTAAGGGTTCCAATTGAGAAGAGCGCGCATGTCCCAGTATTGCGCCGATACCAACTGCTGTCTCCATTGGTTTTCCACGTTTTAAGGAACTTAATATTAGGTAATCTTCAAGAGTAATTTGATCTAAATGTTTCAATTTGTAGTGTTCGTCTAACAGATGCCCTCTGATAATTCCCTCAAGCCCAGATAAATAAATCTGAAGGCTTTTCTCTTTTCGAGCATTATCAAAATTTGATTCCAAAATTAAACGGCTTCCAATTAAGGAAGTGATATTTCCTCCATATATTGCGGCTGAAGTTTCAAATTCTTGTGATTTTTCCTTATCTTCTTCTGAAATATTTGATGAATTTTCAATTAAATCTGGTAGTTGCTCTAATTGTAAAATTGATTTATGAAAAGTGGGTAAACCTCTTCGAATTTCTTCTTTGTCAATCAGATCATCAATTATTAGGCTTGAAATATGCAATAACTCTACTGATATACTGATTTTATATACTTCATCGATCATTTCTGCAATATCCCGATCGCCAGATAATCCTAAAAAAGTATTAATTAAGCAAATGGGTAATATCCTTCTACCTGGACCCTTAGTAAAATTATAAGAATATGTATGAAATTTCCGAAGATAGCTTTCTTCTTCTTGTTCAATTAGGGTTCTGTATATTGAATCGATCTTTTTATTAATTTTTTCCCGTTCTTTTTCCAAAATCATTAGAAATTGCTCATTCATTCGTTTATTCCTTCTTTCTTACTCTCTTGTTTAATACATTAACGCGCCTTAAACTTAAAAAGATATCTTTATCATTTTAACAATCTTGATTTCACGAAATAAATAATTCAATTAAGTCATCTTAAATATCTAAAGTCGACTAATGTCACCTAAAGTCATCTAGTGATTCTAAAGACCTCTGAAAAATTCTGGGCGCAGTATTGATGGATTTTTAAGGGCTTTATCAATTTGATGCAAAAATTTTTGCTTATCATTACTTAAAATACCCTTTAAAATCAAGTAATTAGATGCATGATTGCTCCTAAAAATACAATCATGTATATCATCAGAAATATGTTCAATCATTAATCTAAGTTCTTGTAATATCCCTATTTGAGAAAGTGGGGTGAATTCTCCATTTTGGTATTTGTTTGCAATGGGAGTTCCTGGAGGAAGCATTAATGTTAAAGCGGAAATATACCAATCTTGATGCTTTAGCGGCTTCATGGAATTGATTAACTGAGCTGTTTTTAGTGCATGTCGCCTACTAAGTTCCACATCGTTTCCCGCTAATCCTAAAATAACTGTGCCTGATAGAATTATTCTGGCTTTATGCAATTTCTGTGCAGCTTGTTGTAATTCACTTGCATTCGTACGTTTGTTAATTTTATGTAGTAAATCATCATCCCCCGTTTCTATGCCCATGTACACCATTGTTATACCTGAATTTTGGATTTCTTTCAATTCTGAGTCGTTTTTACGAAGAATATCTTTTGCATGTGCATATGTGCTAACCCTCTGTAGTTTTGGATGGAATTTGTAGCAAGCTTCCGATATTGCAACTAAATCATTTGGTTTCATTACAAAAGCATTGCCGTCTAATAAAAATATTCGTTCAACATTTGGGCCTAACATTTTTCGCGCTTTTTTGATATCTTCAACTATCTCATCAACAGTTCTAATACGAAATTTTTTATGTCGGTATGGATAGCAAAATGTGCAATTAAAAGAACATCCTACGGTGGCTGTGAGTAATAATGATTTTTTTCCTTCAGATGGCGGCCTATATACAGGTTCTTCGTAGAAAAGTTCTGAAATAACCATAGATATCAACATAATAATAAAGAATCTAAAAATAAAAAAATCATCTAAATACAAATAAAGCAGCGATATGCAAAAAAAAACTTCTAAATACGTAAAAATCTCTAACAGATAGCGAATGTTGCAAAATTTACATTAGAAAATGAATCATCTATATGAAAAACGTGGTGCGAATAAGTTTTAATTAAGTGCTTTTATCAGTTGAAATTAATTAAAACAAAAAATTTTTTTTAAATGAATTATTTATCATCACGTTACTAAAGAATTTTGTTCATTTCTCCTTATTTTTACTTATTAACTAGTGTGCACTATTATGCCAAAAAAATCTTCCAAATCAAAAAAAAATGTTCGTGTCATTGCTTGTGAGCAATTAATCTCTTTGAATGCCATTTCTAATTCAGGTGCTCCGCTTTGTCAATGTAAAACCCGAAAATTCACTATGAGTCCCTATAATATTGTTTGTCAAGTTTGTGAATTATATCGCGAAAGAAAAGATGAATTAACTCACAGTGAAATGTATATAGCTGATGATGCACCTGATTTTCATTATGATCTTGACGAAATTGACATATCTGATGACGATTTTGGTGATGAATCTTTAGAATTCGATGAAGATCTTGATCTTGATGTAGATGACTTAGAACTTGAAGAAGAAATAATCGAACCAATCAAGCGAAAGAAGCGATCAGCTCAAAAAATTGTGGAAGAAGATGAAGATGATGAAGAAGAATTCGAAGATGAAGAAGAATTCGAAGATGATGAAGATGTCGCTTTAGTTATTGGAGTTACTGAAGAAGAACCAGAGGATAAACTGGATTATGAAGATGAACGTGAAGAAGGATTAGGCAAAAAGCACGGTAAAATTTTCGAAGAAGACGAAATTGAAGAAGAAGATGAAGAACTTGATGAAGAATTAGAAGAACTTGAAGATGACATAATTGGAATAGATGATGATGAGGACAATGTTGAAGATGAGATTGATGATGATAGTGGAAAAACTACTTCTACCAGTACAATTGATTTTGAAAACGATGTGATTAAGAAGATAAAAACTGTAGGAACTGGTGATGCAGTTAAACAAATATGCCCATTCTGTCAAAAAACAAAAGTTTCGGTTCTCCGCCATTTACCAAATTGCAAACGTGCTCCTCCTGAAATTATCGAAGCTTATAAAATCTATAAGCAGAAAAAGAAAAAATAATAAATAATTCCAATCTTTTTTTATTTATTCTAATTTTCAAATCTAATTTGACTTATAAATCGAAAATTTGAACATTATCTAGTGATAAATGTTTGGAAGATAAATCTAATACTGCACAAGTGGCTTTTCCAGTAAGATAACCGCATGTTTCACCAGGATTTATTAATAATGTTTTCCCTACTTTTTCAATTTTTATTTGATGCGTATGCCCTGTTAATAACACGTCATAAAATTGGGAATGAATTAGATTTTGCAAAATTCGTTCATCTGTTCCATGATAAACTGCAAATTTATAATAATTTTCGGTAAATTCAAAAAATTCTCCCTTAAATTCAATAATTTTTCCTGTAATTTTCTTTAATCCAATTCTTTCCCCATCATTATTTCCAAATACACCGTAAACCGGTATTTTATGTTCAATTAGCTTAGTCATAGCCCGTATAACAAATGGGGCAATATAATCCCCACAATGGATAATTTTGCATACTTTTTCATTTAGGAATACATCCACTGCTTTCGAGATATTTGGTAAATAATCGTGAGTATCTGATAATATTCCAATTTTCATTTTGTGTAATATAGTGTTCTCATTTATTAAAATTTAGAAATATTTTATCTATGTATAGTATAAATGAGTGATTAAGATATAGTTCTATATATCAGATGAAAAAAGAAAAATTCTAATCCTAAAATCCGAAATTTCAAAATATTCGTTGCTCTTTTTATATTGTGAACGGAAAAATACGATATATTTATTCATTGACTCTTTCAGAATTGGAAAATTTCATTGAAAAAACATTACATTATCCAAAATATCGCGCAAAACAAGTATTTCAGTGGTTATATCACGAAATTTCTTCGTTTGATGAAATGCTAAATATTCCAAAAACGCTCCGTGCTCAACTTGCAGAAAACTTTTACTTTTTTAAACCAGAAATTAAACAAACATTAAAATCTGCTGATCATACTATAAAATATTTAATTACGCTTCATGATGGTGCTTCAATTGAAACAGTAAAAATGGAATATCATCACGGCATATCTGCTTGTATCTCTACTCAAGTGGGATGTAAAATGCATTGTGCATTCTGTGTTTCTGGGAAAGAAGGTTTTTTTCGAAATTTAACTGCAGGAGAAATGATCCAGCAAATTTTAACTATTCAAGAACAAACAGGTCAACGTGTTAGTTCTGTAGTTTTAATGGGCTCTGGTGAACCATTAGATAATTTTACTGAAGTTGTTCATTTTCTTAGATTGGTTCATGAAAAGGATGGTTTAAACTTAGGATATCGACATATTACACTTTCGACATGCGGAATTATCCCAAAAATTTATGAATTAGCTGATTTGGAGATTCCCATTACCCTCGCAGTTTCATTACATGCGCCAATTGATTCCATTCGCAATCAAATTGTACCAATTAGCAGAAAATATCCAATTAGTGAATTGATTCAAGCATGTAGAGATTATATTAAACGGACTCATCGAAGAATTACTTTTGAATATTCTCTTATTTCTGGTATTAATGATTCTATCAAAATGGCATATAAATTGAGTAATCTTCTCTCTGGAATGTTGTGTCATGTTAATCTAATTCCTGTAAATAGTGCAAACCATTTACTTGATTTTCCTTTCAATCCGCCTTCTTTTGAAAAGATCAAAGCATTTCAACAGATTCTTACAAATAATCATATTCCCAATACAATTCGCCGAACTTTAGGGGATGAGATTCAAGCAGCATGTGGGCAACTGAAATGTCAATTTCGTAAAAAAAGTTAACTAAATTTAGTGTTATAATGATGAAAAGATGATATATTTTGGGAGTAATGCTCCTAAATTCGAAAACCATAAATTTTTACTTTTGTTATAATCGATTATGGATATAGATTCTGTTGATCTAAAAAAAATGTTGCAGAATTTACCAATTATGATTTACAGAAGTCGAAATGACGAACATTGGACGAAGATTTTCGTTAGTGAAGGCAGTTTTTGCTTAACAGGATATAAACCGGGTGATTTAGTTGAAAATGCGACTGTATCCTACGAAGAAATCATTCATCCAGATCACCGTGATTTAGTAAGAACTCAAGTTCAATTTGCTATTGAAAATAAAATCGCATATCACCTTAGTTATATGATCAAAACTGCTGGTGATAACGAAAAATGGGTTATGGATGAAGGATATGGAATATATTCAACAGAATCTCACGAATTGGAATATATCGAAGGTTTTATTGTTGATATTACTAAACAAAAATGCCAAGAATTTGAACTTTTTGACCAAATTCAACAATTAGAGAAGCAATTAAAGCTACTTCAAATTAAATAATTATATGAAACCTATCTTCACTTGAAAATCTATCAATCTATCACTTTCTTCTCTGATTTTTTTCTATAGAAATAAATTTAAGTATTTTCATTCTTTACTATTATTGATGCTGTTAAGCCCTTATAATAGAGGATATTATCGAAAGAAGGAGATAATAAAAAAGAATTTAATAAAAAAGAAGGTTAAATAGAATTAATTAATTGAAAATCATTTAAGTTCTATAAATTTACCACTTTTTAACATTTCACAGGGCATTAAATATGGTTTATCGATTTTTCCTGCAATTTCTTCAAGCATCTTCGCCCATTTTTCGTAATTACTTACTGCATCTTTCATAACTCCAGGGCGGTTAAATCCTGCCATCATTGTTTCATCAATTATATGCCAATGTTTAACTACACCCTCTTCTAATAACCGACACCCTTCATTTGCCTCAATTGCATCTAGTAATTCTGCTGATACCAAATTTGCTTTAGGTTCGTTTAGTAACTTTGGACGACCTTGTGACCAATCAAAAAAGCCTTGACCTGTTTTTCTTCCAAGTTTTTTATCTTCCACCATTTTTGTATACACAGGTCCAGGAGTAAAATCAGGAGAAAGTGTTTTTGAATAATATGTATTGATATGATAATAGGTATCATGCCCAACATAATCACCTAATTCTAAATATCCCATTGGTAATCCTTCTTTTAGAGTATCGGCATTTAAGGATTCCCAAGATACACCTTCTTTTGCAGCTTGTTCAAAAGCCCAGTTCATAAGAATAAAAGCAGGTGCTATCATTCGATTTGCAATAAATCCGGGCCGATCTTTTAATACTAATGGAACGTATCGTGGGCCTCTACAAGGAAGGCTTTCTGCCCATTTTTGAGCGGAATTTAATGTGTCTTCTGAGGTTTTTTCGCCTTTAATTACTTCGACCAATTTCATTAATGGAACTGGGTTGAAGAAATGGATGCCTAAGCATTTTTCCGGACGGTTTGTTGCATCTGCAATTTTTGTAATACTCATTGAAGAAGTATTTGAAGCGATTAAACAATCAGCTGGTGCGTTTTCATCACAAGTACGAAATACATCCTGTTTTATTTTAAGATTTTCAATCACAGCTTCGATAATTAAATCTGCATTTTGTACTGCATGAGGAATACTGGTTGTTTTTCGAATTTTAGATACTAAACTTTGAGCACTAACTCCTTCACCAAGTTTTCCCTTCTGTTCCAATCTACTTAAGCCCTTTAATATGCTCTTTAACCCTTTTTCAATAAATTCGTCTTTAATATCTACTAAGGTTACATTGTATCCCACTTGAATTGAGACTTGTGCTATTCCTGAGCCCATTAACCCCGCTCCAATTACTACAATATTCTTTATTTCCGACATTTTTTATTACCCCTAATAAAAGGCGTTTAGCGATACACCTAGTAATCACATGTAAGAAAGCATTATTTATGAACGTAATGACTAAAAATTACCTCGATTGAAAGAAAAATTAAATGTGATAGAAGTCATTTAGTACAATTTTAGGCGACATTCGAAAAGTAGTATTTACAGAAACGTACAATCTTTCTTGGAATTTTTCCAATATAATTGTTATAAATGGAAGCAACATCATCATATACTTAGAAATAATTATCTTGTGTGATCAACTTATGCCCAACATTGAAATTGATTTTGCGAAATTTCTTCCCTCACTTGGAACATTTTACTCATACTTTGAAATTCTAAAAGCTCATGATTTTATTCAAGATATTGAAGTTGTTCATCAAGATGGAAATGCAATGTTGCGAGTTATGCGCAAAGGAAATTTTAATTTAATATAATTTAGATTATTCCCCCTATCCTTCATAACCAATCACATAAATCCCCAACTCAGAGGAAGAGGTTTGTTGATTTTTCCTCTTCCTCCTCCTTTCTCTATTTTAAATTTAATTCTACCCTTTATTAAACTTTCATCTTTTAATATTCTATTTATCTTTTATGCATTAAATCATTAACATGCATGGAAATCGCCCTATTTATGATAATTTGCTCTATTTCACCTTAAAACTATACTTAAATGGATTTTTTTAATTTTTTTAAAAAATCATATTTAATGGATATCTACTAAAGTAAAAATATAAAAAGTAAAGAAAAAGAAGAATTAAATGAAAAAATCGAGAAAATTATTAGGAAGATAAGTGAAGTTATTTAAAATATACAAAGCATTTTTATTTTTGGAGTGAATTTTCTGCTGAATAATAAGAACTTGTAAATGGACGCATAAAATCATAAACGATTTCTTCGACAATCATCTCTTCAGGAATACTGCTTGTAATGAAATGATCATAGTACTTTTGTAGATCTGAAGGTGTGATCACTATACCTTTTTTTGCATTACTTTCAAATGCTCGTAAATTGGATAAATAAGCACAACTTATAATTTCTTGCATTTTATGTGCCCAATGATGATCAAGTAATGATTTCTGACCTTTTTGGATTCGATTTAAGAAATCTATTATTTCAATCTGATGGGAATCACGCGCCTGGTTTGGAATTGCAATTTCTTCTTGCTGACCTGTATTATAATAAATTGCAATGATTTCTTGCTTGTGTTCATTTCGATCCAGTCCACAAGTGCCTTTAGTTCCATGAATTGTTATGTCTCTGTATGATTTTGCCCAAGATACTTCAATAATTACTGTAATTTCATTTGTTTCCAAGTCTTTATCAGTAATATCAATATTATGTTTCTCTTCATCATTAGATTTTTGTTGTGATAAACCTTCATTGTCAGGATTTAGTTTAGTATCTCCTTCTTTCAACTGATTATCAATTTTTTCTTTCTGTAAATTTTTTGTGTCAGGAGGTTTGAAAATTATTTTAATTTTTGCTTCATCTTCAACCATGAATGAACTCATATAATATTCGTTTAGTCCGTCATATTGATGAAGTGTCCGCTCTTTGGTAGTTCCGGCATTCATTCTTATTGTTTGAACGGATTTGACATTATATTCTTTCCCCAAAATACCATAACCTAATCCAATTGCATGTACGCCCATGTCAGACAACACTCCACCTCCAGATAATGAAGGATTAAGAAAATGATTTTGCCATCCCCAAGAAGGATGACCGTGCCCCAATCTTATTGTAATCTTTCTTACATTACCTATTTTATTTGATTTGACAATATCTTTCAATTTACGTAGAGCTGCATACCATAGGAAATTTTCATTCAATTGAAAAAATCCTGTAGATTCATCTGCAATTTTACATAATTCAGCGGTTTCATATGAGCATCGACCTGCTGGTTTTTCACTCATTACTGATTTTCCTTTTCTTAATGCCCAAATTGCGTAAGGAGTATGTACATGATTTGGTGCACATATATCTATAACATCTACTTGGTCTAACATTTCCTGAATTGAATCATAAATTTTTGCTTCTTTTTCAAAAATGGCACATCGCTGGAGATGGATTTCATCTTCAGGATCAATTTTTTCTTTTGCTGCATTTTTTACTAAATGCATAAAGCGAGTAATTTTATCTTTCCAAGTTTCGGCTCGTCCCTTTATTCGATCATAAAATCCGACCACAACTGCATTTAAGTTATCTGGATAGGCTTGAACATGACTTTGCCAGATATCTCCAAGACCAACAATCCCCACCCGCAGAATTTTTTGAGGTGTTTCAGATGTTTGGGATTGATGAGAAGAATTTTCTGAAGAATCACTCACAATCATATTAAAATTCGATTTTCTTATATTTTTTTTCCATATATAGATCAAAAATAATAAGAAATAATTCTAAATTGTAGTATTATTTGCTGTATTGATTTCAATATTATGAAATACAAGCAACAGAATTTTAAATTTAGAATATGATTCATAAAGCGTGAATTAAAAATGAAAATAATTTGTTCTTCTTGTAAAAAGGTATATGATGGATCTCTTTCTGATCCTTGTCCTAAATGTGCTTCAATAGAAAATAATATGACCGCTTTTCAGAATAATGATGATTTTTTAAATAATCAAGTACCCAAGATTCAACAAGAACGGAAAAATCATGGTTTAACAGGAATAGTAAACGGATTGAATGCAGTTATTATTAATACTGAACCAAATCTCTTTAAAAGTGCAGTAGAAGAACTTTTAATGTATACTGGACATCATCTTGAATCAATTTTTGAAAATTCAGGTGAAAAAACAGCAGTATTGAAAAAGGTGGGTTCAGCATCAATTCTTATCAAAACTCGAATTAAGGAAAAAAATCCCTTCAGACCTTATAATTTAAATCCAAAATCTCAACATCTTCCAAATACACGACTGGAAACATTCATTTTTGAAGTAAAAAATTTATCAAAATACGTAGAAATCCAAAGAGAGCGTGGATTTAAATTTCTAACCCCTGAAATAATTGATACAGATAATTATTCTTTTATTCAAACTCCACCTTCTAAATTTATTGGCACTTCGTATGGATTTATTCAATCACATAAAGGAATGAATAAATATGATTATCATCCTGATGAATTCAAAGAAAATGATAACTTTAGTATTCAAAAACCAGATTTTATTCATTTAAAAAATATTGATAAGTTAGATCATACTGCCACTCGCGTCCGTGCTCGAGATCGGGATGCAGCTATTATCGAATTTATGAAATTAACTAATTATAATTTCGATTTTGCGATATATGTTAATAATTTAAATTCCATAACAAACGTAGCAAGACTTTCAGCGAATGATTTTGCTATGGTGTTTACTTCTGGTATTGTTCCATTTTTGACTGAAGAAGATACCGGACCAACTGAGAAATATACGTATAACTATGGAACGCGAGTTCATCATATGGCATTTAGAACAGAAAAAATTGATCATACATATGAAGGATTAAAAAATTCTGGTATGAAATTTCTAATTGATCTGGTCGGATCTCCTGATGAAGGGCTAAAACAAACGTTTTCAGTACAATCTCCATTTACATTAATAGTAAATGAATATATTCATCGATTTGGAGATTTTGATGGATTTTTTACCAAAAGTAATGTTCAAGATTTAACTAGAGTCACAGAAAAGCAATAAAAGAAATGGGAGATATCTTTAATCAATGAAATTAAATACACTAAGCCAAAATGATTATGCATTAATTACAGGTGCAAGTGCAGGAATAGGGCGCGCATTTGCTGAAAAACTTGCTTCTTTGGGATTAAATCTCATTTTAGTTGCTCGTCGTGAAAAGATCTTGGATGATTTACGAATTTCATTAGAAAAGCAGTATGGCATTCATAGTGATGTTATTGTGGCTGATTTAACTCAAAAGGATGGAATCATTGCAGTTAAACAAAAAATAATGGAAACAAATTCGTTAGCCTTGCTTATAAATGCTGCAGGATTTGGAACTTTGGGAAAATTCAACCATCTTGATGAGAGAAAAATGGAAGCACTTCATACAATTCATACCACTGCTCCACTTATTTTTACTCATGCAGCGCTTCAAATAATGCTAAAACGGAAACAAGGCGCGATTATAAGCATTAGTTCTATGGAAATTTTTCGTCCTCCAAAAATAGGGATCGTTTATTCCGCCAGCAAACAGTATATTTCCACACTTACTTTGGGAATTCGTCGTCAACTTCGCAACATGGGAGCATCTAATGTTCAAATGCATGTTGTATATCCAGGATATACTCGTACCGAATTCCATCACGTTGGTGATTATATTGGAAAGCGACCTTTCAAAAAGCCTAAATTTCTTTGGACAACTCCTAATCAAGTTGTTTCTGCGACTTTAAAGGCAATTGAAAAAAATAAAGGAAAAATTATCCCTGGATGGATAAATAAAATGATAAGATTTATTTTTGGAATTCCAGGTGTTTGGTGGATATTGAAGATCTTTGGTTAATTAATTTTTATTCAAAGAATTTTCATGCAAAATTCGTGAAATGTCGTGTTTTTTTGAGAAATCACCTGATGACATGTAATACATATAATTTTCTCTTCCCAATACCTTTTTTTGAATTTGATTTTCAGATAAACCTTGTTCTGCCAATTCTAAGACCTTTTGTCTTAAATTCTCCATAAATGCAATCTTTTTTCGAATTTTTGGTTTAGGATCGTCAATAATACCCCTAAAAGAACAGAATAAGGTTGTAAAATCATAATTAAGAATTTTTTTAAGCGCATCCAACTGTTCTCCAAAAGTTTCAAAATTTCGTAAATAGGTAATTCGAGTTCCGAAAAAGAGATCTCCCGAAAAAAGAATCTTATTTTCTGGTTCATACAGACAAATATGACCGGGAGTATGACCTGGTGTATGGATAATTTCGAATGTATAATTATCTGTCTGGAATTTTGAACTAAGTGGTAGTACTCTCGATCCTTTTGGAATTCCCCATGAAAGTCGTTCGTATAACCAGTATTTTTGATCTTTTGCATTTGTAATCTTTGGAATATCCGCTTCATGTGCGTATATTGGAAGATTTCGAGTGTTTTGGAGATAATCGTTGTTTCCAATATGATCTTCATGCCAGTGGGTGTTGATAATGGCATGAATAGGATAATTTTTCCAAATATTTTTGATATGTCGATGTGCAGTTCGAGAACCTGTATCAATCAAGAGTCCATCTATGAAAAAGGCATGAACTGGGTAAAGAATTTTTCCAAAGGCTTGAGGCCCCATTTTAAAAACAGTTACTTCTCCTTTTTGTAAAATTATTACCATTATAATCATTTTTTATCCCGTTCACTTTTTAAGCTTTGATATGCTTTATTCAGTGGAAGGAATGGGAAATGTTACCGTTGAATAATGTTGATTTATCAGACAAGACAATTTTGGAAATTGGAACAGGAAATGGGGGAACTACACGTGATATTTTGAAATATATTAAAGATTTTCCGACTTCCAGATTAATAACAACAGATATTGTTAATCGTGACCTTTCTGCAATCATTAAACAAACGGATGAGTTATTAAAACAAGAAAGGAAAATTTCATTTATTCAAACAGATGCATCTGAATTAAAATCGATTCTCGCCAATTCAGTTGATATAATTGTTGTGGATTATACAATTTGTGCCATAAATATGATTGCAGGAAAAATCCCACTTTGTTTTTATCGTTGGATTGAAGTAATGAAACCAGGAGGATTACTGTTTATTGAAGATGAATTTCCTATTACATCTCAATCAGATATAAAATATATTCATTGGCGCAGATATTGGCAGTTAGTTAAATCCCTAGTTATTACCGCCGGGGGATCTCCTTATCACGAGATTGATCCTAAGGTTTTAAGCATGTTATTGGAGAATTATGGATTTAAAGTTCAGCAATTTGAAGAGGGGGATACCATTCTTGAATATCAAGAAATTAAGCAAGCTTTACAAAATCATTATTCAGATTGGCTTCATTTCATCCATAATCGATGGTTACGCTTCACATTTAGAATATTGAAGAGACAATTTCTTCGACAATTAAAAAATAATGGGGGAGATGGTAGTTTAATCATTCCCTATTATTCTTTAAGTGCATGTTTAAAAGAATAGTGCGGTTATTTATGTATATGGGGCAATCAAATCGCTGGGAAATTCAACCTTCTTCTCTTTTAACAAAATGGAGTAAATCTGTAGATCCTACTATGCCGTGGCCATCATATCCACGACCTCAGTTTAAAAGGCAAGATTGGCTTAATCTTAATGGTTTATGGGAGTATTCTATCTCGAGTATTAATGCAGAAACCATGCCTTCACCTGAAGGATATATTTTAGTTCCTTATCCTGTAGAATCTGCACTTTCTGGAGTTAAACGGAAATTAGAGCCGAAAAATCTACTTTGGTATAGAAGAAAATTCACACTTCCATCAAAATGGCATGATAAACGGATAATACTAAACTTTGGAGCTGTTGATTGGGAAACAACAGTTTATATAAATGATCATTTAGTTGGTGTGCATCGTGGTGGATATACCCCATTTAGTTTTGATATTACACCCTATCTTTCTAAAAATAAAGAAAATGAAAATATTTTAATTGTAAAGGTATTTGATCCTACAGAAACAGGTCATCAACCAAGCGGAAAACAGTGGTTAAAACCTGCTATTGTGTTTTATACTTCTGTTTCAGGAATATGGCAGACTGTGTGGCTTGAACCTCTCCCTTATAATGCTATTGAAAGCATAAGTATAACTCCTGATATTGATACTGATCAACTTCTTCTTTTATTTAATGCTTCTTTTCAATCAAATAATTCTGATTCTTCTCGTAAGCAGTTGAAATCATCATTTGAATTAGAAATTACTGTAATTGATAATGGAAACCCTGTTTTTACCACTCGCCAGCCATTCCAAGAAACAATAATTCTTAAATTACCTCCCTTAAAAAGATGGACCCCTGAAGATCCTATACTTTATGATCTAAAAATTGATCTTTTACGAGAAAACAAGGTTTTTGACAGTATTCTCTCGTATTTTGCGATGCGTAGTTTTTCTCTGGAGTGCGATTCACAAGGTCATATGCGATTTCACCTTAATCATAAACCTTATTTTATGATGGGTGTGCTTGATCAAGGTTATTGGCCAGATGGGCTTTATACTGCACCAACAGAAGATGCATTACGTTATGATCTTGAAATAATTAAAAAGTGTGGTTATAACATGGTGCGCAAACATATCAAAATTGAACCTGCACTTTGGTATCATTATTGCGATCAAATAGGGCTAATTGTATGGCAAGATATGCCTAATGGGGGAGGAAAAGGTGTTATTACCCGTCAATTTCTTTTTCATCTACTTCATTTAAATCCTAAAGATGATAGACATTATTGGCTTTCAGGTTATGGAAAATCTGAATATCGTGAAAATTTCAGGCACGAACTTCATGAAATGGTTGATCATTTATATAATGTGCCGTCAATTGCGGTATGGGTAATTTTTAATGAAGCATGGGGTCAATTTGATACTGTTCCATTAACAGAATGGTTGAAAAAAAGGGATCCTTCTCGATTAATCGATACTGCATCTGGTTGGTTTGATAAAAAAGTAGGACATTTTGTAAGTGTGCATAATTATAATGATAAATTTCAAATGCCTTCAACTTTCAATTATCGTGGAGTGATTTTATCTGAAACAGGAGGATACACCTTATCTATTATTAACCATCAATGGAATCCAAAGAAAAAATTTGGATATAAACGAATGAAATCACGAAATGAATTGGAACACGCCTATTCTAATCTAATCAATAACATTCTGCTACCGGCTGTTAAGCAAGGTCTTTCAGGTGTCGTATATACTCAGATCACTGATGTGGAAATCGAATATAATGGATTAATGACATATGATCGCTGTGTCATAAAGATACAAATTGAAAAGTTAAAAAAGTGGCATAGCATTCTTCTAAATCTAAAATAGTCGTGAAAAATCTTTTTTTGATAGATTTTAAAAAATATAAAAATTCTCTCTATAGAATAATTGTATCTATATTAAATTGCCACTCCTACTAAACTTCCCAAAAGATAAGATACACCATAGGCAAATAGCCCAACTGCAAGCATTTCAATTCCAGATTTTAGCCAGTTAACACCAGTAACAAATTTTTTTAATGCACCAGCTAAAAATAAACCTCCAAAAGTAATTGCAGTCGCCACCCAAAAAATTGAAATTGGTGAAAGAAGGGTCTGAAATATTAGATATGGAAGAACTGGAAACAGCGCTCCTAAAATAAAGGCGAAAAATATAACAATCGAATTTTTCAAAGGGTTTTCAGGGTTCAAATCAGTAACTCCTAATTCTTCAATTACCATTTCACGAACCCATCGATCTTCATCTTGAATGATCTGATTTACAATTTGATCTAATAAATCTCCTGTAAAACCTTTCCTTTTATAAATTAATTTGATCTCTTCTTTTTCAATTTCGGGAGTTAGATGAATTTCAAGTCGTTCTTGATCTATTTCATGTTTATAGTAATCTCTTTCTGATTTCCCACTTATAAATTCTCCAGCTGCCATGCTTAAAGCACCTGCAATTGTAGCAGCCAAAAGTGTAATTAGAATCGTTTTTGGGGTCTGATCTGCTCCAGCAACACCTGCCAATAAGGCGAATATCGACACAACTCCATCATTCATGCCAAAAGTAACCTGTCGTATTATTTCTCCCCCAGTTAGATGAAGTTCATCATGGTATGGTTTGCTCACTTTATTATCTCTTCCTATTTTATATCTTATTTGATATATTCTGATTTATCTACTATATTGCTTCTTTAAGTTATTGATCACTGTCAATTATTTGAAAATCTTCCACCTTTTGATAAAAATATGGATCATGACCACATATTGGACATAATTCTTTTGGAGGCTCTGTAATATTACTTAAAATTAGATTTCCACAAACTTTACAAACCCAAATCGTTTTAATATCCAGATCTACCCCTCGACTGATATATTTCAATGCAATTTTTAGGGCTTTAGCATGAGTTAATTCGACCTCACGTGCCCATTTCATAGATAGTATTGCTAATTCTCTTTGTTTAGTTTTTTGTGTTGATTTCTTCATATTATTTATAAATTTCGGATACATTTTTCGATATTCATACAACTCTGATTCTATTGCATTTTTTACATTTGTTTGTGTGTTACCAAGGCTAGTTGGTTCTTGATTTTCAGAGGTCAGATAGTCAGTTTTATTAATTATGATTTTTTGAGCGTTTTTATGATTTTTTACATGAATTTTCTCTGCTTGAACTAAGGCTTTGAATAATGTTGCAACATGCGGAAATCCCTCTTTATATGCTATTCTTGCAAAGCTTTCATACTTTTCAATCGCATGTTGTTCTCCCATAATGGCTTCATGTAAATATTCTGCTGTTAGTGATAGTGTCATTGAAACTTCGCTATTTCCCGATAAGAGTATCTCCCTTTTAAATTCATATCACTTTTAAATCGATGAATAATGAACAATAATATACTTATTCGCACTCGCGTTGATTCTTGATTTTGAAAAAATAGTATTATGTTATTATGTAATATTGACACTGAAAAAATTACAGTATTTTTCAAGAATTGAAATTGTTGATGATCAGCATATTGTTAGAAGTGTTGTAGAGAATGAGAAAAAGAGGAATTCTATGAAATATTTTTATTAACTCAATTTACTTTTCCACAAGAGTAAAAGGTTATCCCAAGTTAATGTTGTGTCTGATTTACTTTCTTCTATTAATTTAAATATTGGTAGAAGCCATTTTTTTATTCTCTGTGATACATCTTCAAATGGGATAATGTTGATATTTTTCTTTCTACAATATTGAATAAATCTTTGATTCCAAATATCATCATCTAAAATATTCTCTAAAGTTCTACTTTGTAAATTTGTCTCTCTTTTTTTAAACGTTGTTTTTATCGCTTCCAGTAAATCCATTAATTTGAACGTTTTATACTCAGCAATACAATATAAATCATAAAAATCTTTCATTCTTGATGAAAAGGCTCCTAAGTAATAGATTGCATGAATTTTTTCTGCAACGAATGATTCTATTGAATATGCTTGTATTATTATTAAGTTATTCTCTTTTTTAAACAATTTAGGATAATTTAAAGATCTTGGATTTGGATATATAACATCACCAAAGCCAATATCAATATTTAGTTTTTCCTTTAAAGTTGAAAGTGAAACAGGAATGATAATTTTAAATCCATTATATTTGTTATCAATCATATTTTCTTGAATCAAAATTTCATCCACTTCAAATTTTAGAGGATCATTACTAGGGATCATGCAAATTTCTTGAATTATATGAATGATATTTGAAATTTTATTAGAAAGATCCACTCCTAAAAAATCAATATCTGTTGTTTGTCTAAAATTCCAATTTTCGCAATACAGTAAGACACCTCCCTTTAATACTAATTTTGATCTATATTTTGAAATTGAAACCCGATAAAGGAATTTTTCAAAAATATAGGCCAAGTAGATCATTCGAGGTTGAATTTTATTTTCTTTCGCATAGTTTTTTAATCGCGCAAGAATGGAAGCACCTAAATCTTTAATTTTTTTGGATGTAATCAAAACCACCTAATCTATAAAATCATTCCTAAATAATTATTAAGAACTTTAGATATACCGAGTAATTCAGCATAAAGATATAATTTTTGTAAATCTTTTGTTTTTTTTTGAAGATATGAAGTAAGAATCTCTTTCAAAGTATTTAAGCCGAGTTCGTTCCGATAGCGGACACAATCACATACAGTTTTTTCAAGATTATAAATCCTAATTGTATTTTTCCCAACTTTCTGAAGATCTATTCCTAATGAAAAAGTTTTTCTTGTCCACTTTTTTATCACAACTGGATATTGCTCAAGACCTTTTGGGACCCAATCTGATCTAAGAATTGCTAAGTAGTACTTATCTGAGACAAATGTTGATAATTTATAAAAATCCATAGCTGTATATAGGCAAAATACACCTCTTGGTTCTATAACTGATATATCAATCAGATCTTCATATTCTCCAAAATTTATTTTTTTCCATTTATATAACTTAGAAGTAACTTTAGTTATTACTTCATTTCGAACTAATGTATCAAGATCATATCTATTTAGTCCCGCTTTAAGCAAATTCTTCCGGGTCATATACCAAGAATTTCTTTGAAAAATTTGTTTTAAAGATCTAACACTATAATTTTTATGCGATTTATTATTCAAGAATTCCACCTAGCAAAATCCTATACAATTTATATTTATTATTCTATTATATTTAATTTATTTATTTTGTACTGATGATAAATATTACAAGGTTTCATTTTTTATATCACATTTTTCTATACAATTATTGTTATTGTATATGAAAATGTTATCAATACATTTTTATAACCTTAAAAAAAGTTGAAATTTAGTTCAGTTTTTTACCTAATTTTGAGTGTAGAGTAGTAGTATTTTTTTAATTCTGATCTTTTTTTATATTATTAAAGAATTTTTACATTTCTTTGTTCAAATTACCCACCAAAAATTTTTAATAGCATCTTGCTTTTATTTTTCTTAGTTGGTTAATCTAATTAATCACAATAACTTTGCCCCGATAGTGTAGACCTTCTTGTAAAAGAAGGGCAGAACGGTCAGCATGGGGGACTGTCAAATCCTTTAAAAAATTTGATACAGAACTCCCTCGACTCGGGTCCGAGCTTTCTGTTGATTCAATAGAAACGGAAATCCCGATCGGGGCGCCATCTTTCTTTTAGTAAATTATAATATTAATTCTGTTCACATTTTTAGAAAAGCTTTTTCTCTAAATAATACTACATTATCAATATAAGTGAATTTTCATGGAAATCGCAAGAATAAGGAAAGAAATAAGCAAAATTGACCTTCAAATCATTAATTTATTAAAAAAACGCTTTCAATTAATTCCTCAATTAGTGAAAATTAAACAAAAAGACCATCTTCCAATTTTCCAACCAGAAAGAGAGCAAGAAATGTTTGAACATTACAGTAAAATAGCGCAGGAATATGGTTTGAATCCTGAATTTGTGCATAATCTTTTTTCTCTAATTGTTTTAGAAATGAAAAATCAACAAAGAATTAAAAGTATCAATCAAATCAGAAGATACACTCATATGCATGATAGTTCTAAAAAGTAATATAATATTGATCGCTTTATAATACTATAAATGATTTTCTGAGTAATGAAGAAATGACTGTTAATTTCAGTAAAAAAATTGTGAAATTATAACATGGCAAAAATTATAGAAATCAAATCGAAATTAGTTGGATGCTTTAAGTTCAATTCCCAAAAGGAATTATTTTTACAGATTTCTCAGATCAACACTGTTTCAGAAATTGATGTAGTTGAAGTGCGTTTAGATTATTTAAGACCTGAAGAATGTAATCTAAAAATACTACAAAGGATAAGCAATCAATGTAAAAAACCCTTAATTTTGACTATCCGTGATCCAGAAGAAGGAGGTATGTATCGTTTTTCAATACATCATAAATTTGAATTATTTCAAGCTGCCATGACTTGTAATTATGATTTTATCGATATAGAATATAAAAATCTTGCATTATGGCAAAAATTCCGAAATAGAATACAAATAGATAAAAATAAATTGTTCTATTCAACTAAAAACAAACCTAAATTCATTATTTCGTATCACCTATCTATTCCTAAAGATTATCATCATTTGTTGCATGAATTGAAAGGAATTTTGTCTATTCAAGGGATTTATCCGAAAATAGTGTTGTCAATTAATTCAGAATCAGAAGCTGAACGTTTAGAACAATTTCAATTTAATTTTTGGGATACATATACAGATAAAAAGTTAACCATTTTTGGTATGGGGGCTCATTCTCAATTTTCCCGCATATTAGGTGCGAAATTTGGTAACTTTTTCACATATGTTGGTTTACATCCTCAAGCACTGACTGCAGAAAATCAAATAACCCTGCCAGCTTTTCTGCTTGATTTTTCAATCTTTCAAAGTATGACTATTGGTTCCATCTTTTCAGTTTCAGGTTTTGGAACTTCTCACGGGTACAAGATAGGTTGCATCATTACTGGAATTCCAAAAGGTTTTTCTCTAAATTTTGATCATATTCAATCAATGTTACGCTTAAGAAGGCCTGGATTTCACCAATTTGCATCTCCACGTAAGGAACTTGATGAATTTATAATCACAAATGGTTTAAAAGATTCAGATGGTTCATGTAATTCAGATGCATCTATATTGTCTGTTATTTCAAGGAAATATCTACGTATAATCATTTTAAATAAGGATGTTAGATCAAAGGATTATAGTTTATTTGATAAGATCCCTAGACCATCTCATGTTGATTATCCTGCACGAATGCGTTATGGAAAAAATATAAATTTGAATGGTAGCAGTTTTTTTTCAGGTAGACTATCTGCTGTTTATGTTATGGGTGGTGCAATTGCATTACAACTGCTTGCCACTCGAAACATTCATATCTATGGTTACATCTCTCAAATTGGAAAAATCAAGGATAATAACAAATATTCCATCAATAGCCTTAAAATTTTAAACAAACAACGTCTTATTTCGCAAAGCACTATGGAAGATTCCTTTACACAAAAAACATCTAAAATAGATACTGTAGGTAATTATCCAAATGATTTTTCTCCAGAGAACAATCATTTTACGAAATCTCAAATATTTATTGGAAATCCTGATCCAAGTATTGCCTCACAGATGCTAAGAGAGATTGAGCATGCGTATAACAAGAAAGACTCTGTTGGGGGAATTATAAATGTCATTATAGATAATTTTCCAGCAGGTGTAGGAAATCCATGGTTTCAATCTTTGGAAAGTCTTCTGTCTCAAGCTATTTTTGGTATTCCTGGAGTTCGTGGAATTGAGTTTGGTTTAGGATTTAGGGCTGCTGAAATGTATGGAAGTGAGCATAATGATCCATATATTTTGGAAAATGGAAATATCAAAACAAAATCAAATAATTCAGGGGGAATAATTGGTGGAATCTCCACCGGCATGCCTATCTCCTTTCAAATTGCGATCAAACCAACTGCATCTATTGGAAAGGTGCAAAGTACTTTAAATCTTCAGACTAAAAAGATAGAAAAACTAAAAATTCCAGGTCGTCATGATCCATGTATTGTTACCAGGATTTTACCTGTAGTTGAATCTGTAACTGCAATTGTCTTGCTTGATGTGTTTTTCTCAGCGAAAAAAGATTGATTTCTTTATGCTTACATTATCAAGCGATGAACAGATTTAAAAAATGATGAAAGAAAGGATTTTATTATTAAGAAATTATACTGATGTTTAATCGGAAACTCGTTTTTAGAGTTCTTGGAGAATTTGGTAAGACTCCACTATTTTTTCCTTCAAAGATTTTAATTTTTCTTTTAATTTTCTAATTTCAGTTGAATTTGATCTTCTTTCATTTTCCTCCTGGCTGTTCAAGTTACTTTTGTGATTTTCATGCATTACCACTAGCTGCCCATCTCTAATTCTAAAAATTCGATTAGCGATTCTCTCTACTGCAGGATCGTGCGTTACAATAATCAAACATTTATCGGGGTATTGTTTCATAATTGATTGAAATAAATCCAATATTTCTTCACATGTTTCTGTATCTAAATTTCCTGTAGGTTCATCAGCAATAATTATATCTGGATTGTTAATTAAGGCAGCAGCGATTGCTACCCTCTGCTGTTCTCCACCACTTAATTCTCCGGGTTTATGTTTTGCACGTTCACTTATTTTGGCTAAACTAAGTAATTTTTGCGCCTTTTCACGACGAATTTTAGCCGAAACGCCTTGAATTAATAAGGGAAGGGCAACATTTTCTTCCGCATTGAGTGTAGGGATTAAATTCATAAATTGAAATACTACACCAATTCGTTCACGCCGAAATAATTCGACTTCTCTTTCATTCATTTTTGCCAGTGAATAAGTGGCTGGTGTTCCATCTTTATTGCCATAAATTAACACATCTCCTGCGCTTTGTCGATCTAGACCTGCGATAATATTTACCAACGTGGTTTTTCCGCAACCACTTGGGCCTTCAATAATCACGATTTCACCGGGATAAATTTCAGCATTCACGCCTCTGAGAGCAAGAACTTCTAATTGACCCTGTTTATAAATTTTAACTAGATCTTTTATTTCGATTTTTGGTGTTTGAGCCATGAAATCACATTTTTTCGTTTTTTTTTTTTTGAAATTGACTTAAATTGGTTTTTAAGTCTTTTTTTGTTCTTGTTTTTTTTTTTATTCCCAACATTATTTTAGACTAATTAAAAAAATGGAGTAGATTTTGAATTTTTTATTTTCGTTATTTTCAATTATACAAATTGCTGTATTAATAGACATTTTTTAAACAATATTGAGCTTTAGTAAACAGTGTTATTCAACACTAAGCATTACGAAGTATTTCAGTTATTTTTCCGATTTCAGAATGTTTGGTTTCCTGGTATGTTGTCCAAATTGTTGCAATTGCAAAGAGAACCAATATTAATCCAAATTCAATCGCAATTTGACCTGCTGGAATTATATATTCACGTTGAATTCCTGTTAATTGGCTAAAAGGATCTAGGCTATCGAATTGCCGATTCATAATAAAACCGATTAAAAATCCAAGCGATCCCACTATGATACCTAATAAAAATATGACTAATCCTTCCATAAATTGAAGTTTAAATAAATCACTTCGCAGTACGCCCCTCACTCGCATTAAAGCCATTTCTCTTCGCTTCTCTAAAACAGTCATAAAGGTAACCACAAAGATCCCCATACCAGAAATAAAGAGAAGAAAAGGAAATTGAAAAGCCATTAGATCCAACGCGCTGATCATTGCACCATGATTTTCTTGAATGCTAAGTAAAACTTCTTCTAGAATTGTAACTGATTTTATTTCATTAAGGAATGTATTTGCGAGGTTATGGCCTATAATTGTGGCATTTTGAGTAAGATATGGATTTTCAACAAGAGAGATTAAATAATTAAATGAAAGACCTGTATAATTTCCCAGCATATAGGAGTCGACATAATCTCGGTTTACGACAACAGAAATACTCCGGATGCTATTTAGTTGAGCAATACCTGGTAAAATTTCAAGATATCCCACAATTTTGAAAGGTATGGAAATATACAAACCTTCAATTGTGGAAAAAACTAACGATATGATATTTCCAATTTTAAAACCCATCTTTTCTGCCCAAATTTGTGAGATCAGCACACCATCTAAATTTTCACTCAGTTGAATAAAATCTTCATCTACATCTCCATCTGGAGAATATCTATCATCTAACTTTGCGATTGATTTATATTCTGTTGCGTTGAGAAGCTTGGGATAGACAACTTGTTGACCAGAACCAAATAGTTGAGCACTTACCGCTCCCACAGGTGTTATTGCAGCAAAATCGTCTGAAAAATTATATAATGTATTTTGAAAATCTTTCCATTCATCCAAATTAGTTTGAATTCGAAGATCTGCACCGGTTCGAATATAAGCTTGATCGTATTCGTATTGGACTTGACTGGCAGTAATGATTGCAGAAGAGATTCCAAAACATACCGTTATACTAAGAATGAATACCAAACGGGTTGTTCGGCGGGGATTTCGAATTATATTAGTAGCAACAAGTTCTCCCTTTTCTCCTATTAGTAATCTTCCCAAAAAACGGGAAATTATATATAACCGAGGGACTGATCTTCCAATTAAAAGTTTGACTAGTCCATAAGTTAATAAAAATGGAGAGATCCACATCAGTGCAGTTGCAAGAGTATTCAAAGCTTTATAGAGTACAGATAGTATTCCAGAAGAAACTGAAGAACTAAGATCCAACTCTATTAAAATAATTGGTATTAATCCAATCAAGATAGCGATCCAATCAAATTTTCTCTTTTCAGTTTTTTGAGCAATTATTTCAGAATAATGACTTGTATATTCGGTTACAGTGAGCTGGCTCATTTCTCTAAAAGATTTACTTAAACTAATAAGAGTAACTGCTATCCCTGCGAAAGTTACTCCAATAACTAATGGAAAACTTATTTGCAAGGTTTGCATCTCTAAAAATTCAGAAAATTGAGCTCCCAAGATGATTTTTACAATTCCATAAGAGGTTCCTAATCCAAGAAATGAACCTATAATTCCTGCAATTAAACTCATTTGTGTTGCTTCTTGAAGGAGCATTATAATATTTTCTCGACTCGTGCTTCCTCGTGTTTTAAGCAATCCTAATTCGCGCCTGCGTTGAGTTAAGCTAAGTTTATAAATAGTATCTGTTAAAAATACTCCCAACATTACCGTTGGTAGGCTAACAACCAAACTTAGAACTTCAAACAGTGCCAGATCGGATTGAATTTCATCAATCATCGCTGAAACATTATCAGTAATAATTATTTCTGGATCAGCCAATGTAAGGATTAATTGATTTTTCAACATGGAAATATATGTATTTAATGCTTCTTCGTCTAAAACAGGAAGATTTTCGTGATTAAGCGTTATTAAATAGCGAGTTTTAATAGTTTCAGAAAAATTTTGTGGAGTTGGACTGCTTAACTTTGAGATGATTTCTTTACTATCAAGAAGATCTGCAATAATGTAATGGCGATTGATAAAGGAACGCTGTAGATACTGAGAAAGAATCGTATTGATTAACCCACTATTTTTATTTTTTGAAGTTAGGGTAAGTTGATAATCATCCGGAAAAAAAGCAGTAAGCATCTGATTAAAATCTTGAATTTCAAAAATTCCTGCTACTTTTAATCCAGTATAATTGTAAATTGATGAATCTTGCCAAAATGAAAATGCATTGAATGAATCACCCATGGAAAGATTATATAAAAGTGCCATTTCTGAGTCGATTAATACTTCATTTGGTCCTAATTCATATGAAAACGAGTTTTGAAAAGAGAACATATTCTTAAACTCATTATTAGCAAGATTTTCTGGGTTAATTCCCATAATTGTAAATTGATCTATTGAATTATTGACCGTTGAGTCTGGCGAATATGTTTCATTTACTTCAATTGCAATTCCTCTTTGATTTCTTATTGATTCAGGAAGAAACGAATTTGTTGGAGGTTCTTTTAAAAAAACTCTCGTAACTGTCGGAATCAATTGATTAAGTACTCCTAGATCATCACTCTCACTCTTTACTGAATTAAAACCACCTTCTATTTCTGAGATTGAATGTTCTGTAGAAATATCAAGAATAAAATCAAATTGAATATCATTTAATCCATTAGAAATTCCATATTTCATTAATCCTGAACTTGCAACGAAAATTCCGCTGATTAAAGTGATACTTACAATTATTCCGAGCATAATTGATGAGGATCTTTTCGGATTCCTCCAAAATTGTTGGAATGTATATTGAATTGAAGAGAAAAATGTCATTTAAGCACCTGTTTATAAAGATTATGGGGTAATAAAGAATTTTGATGAAATCAATATTGAATTCGATAATTTTCTACAATATAAAAAGTGTGAGGAACCTTTGGTGCGGAAGCGATAGTTGATCACTTCTTTACAAATCTTTTCCTAAAATCATGAACTTTAATATTAAAATTATGACGATTTTTTACAATGTTTGATTGAAAAGATCTCTTAATTTTTCCAAAACATAAGGCTTTTGAATTTGACCAATAAAACCAAAATCTGCGAAATTAGGAATTAAAGTTCCACTTGAAATAACTGCTTTAACTGAAGGATCAATTTTCTGTAATTCCTTCAAAGTTTCTTTTCCTGTTATTCCTCCAATGATAATATTATCTAAAATTACTAAATCAAATGGTTCTTTTTTATTCATTGCTATTTGATACGCTTCAATACATGATTTACTATTTGAAACGATATTTGCTGCTATTTCGAGGGTTTTCATCATTTTCAAGATTATTTTTTGGATTTTATTGTTATCCTCCATTATTAAGATGCGCTTGCTAGGAAATATTTTTTCTTTTTTATCAGGTAATATTTTTTTTCTTTTTATATTTACATTAGAATTTAAAGGTAATAAAATAAAAAATGTTGTTCCAAATTCAAGAGAACTGGTAAAGAACAAATAGCCCTCATGTTTTTTGATAATTGAAAGGGAAGTGGGAAGTCCAATTCCTGTTCCAGTTGATTTTGTTGAAAAATAGGGATCAAAAATTCGTGAAGCGATTTCTGGCTTAATTCCTTCACCTTGATCAGTAATTGAGATTGCAACATAATCTTGAATTTTCTCAATTTTGGTAGAGTATTTTTTTATTATTTCATCTGCTGGAATTATATAAGATTTAATATGAATTTCACCCCCATTTAGCATGGATTGTTCTGCATTAATTAAAATATTGATGAGTACTTGTGAAATTTGACTTTTATTACATATTACAAGAGGTAATTTTTTATTGAGATCATATGTAAAAATACATGAGGTGCCATGAGAGACAAATTTGACTGCAGAATGGATGATCTGGTTGATATCATTTACTTCTTTATTTGAAAATGTGTTTTTATCATAAAACATCAAAGAATTGATTGTATGCTTCGCATTGTTAATTGCATTCTCAACATCTTCTAACATTTCCCGAATTGAAGGCGAATCTAATTCTTCTTTAATAAGATTTAAATTCCCACCAATTATCATTAATGCATTATTTAAATCATGAGCAATTCCACTTGCCATTAACGATAGTGCTTCATATTTCTGATTTTGCAGTTGAATTTCTTCCATTTTTAACCAATGTGTGAGATCTCGAGTAATTGCTACAAAACCAATAGGTTTTTTCTTTGAATCATAAATAACACTAGCAGAAATTTCGCCTGGAAAAGTAGTTCCATCGAATCGTTTTAATGTATAAAAAGCATTTTTTAAATTTCCTGTCTTAAGTATTTTTTCCATATTATGTATAGCTAAATCTTGATCTTTTTCATCTATTAGATCCAATGAATTCAGGCCAATAACATCATGCTCTGAATTTGCTCGATGTAATTCTACTGTTGCTGGATTGCAATTAATAATTATTCCGTTGAGATCAGTAGTCGTTATTGCATTTGGGGATGAATTTAAGGTTATGCGTAGAAATTCGCAACTTTTTTCTAAATTATGTTGAATTTCCAGCAAATTAGTTATATCCATCCCAGAACTTAATGTTCCAATAATTTTTCCTTCTGAATTCCGAATAATAGAATTATGCCATTTGATTGTACGTAATTCTTTATTTTTTGTTAGAATGGAGTTAGTGTGATATTTTACAGGTTCAATTTCATTTTTCATCAAGCGATAAAATACGTCCCGAGTGGTAGTTGCTTCATTCTTTGGAAGAAAATGATCAAACCAAGATAATCCAATAATTTCATTTTCAGTTACTCCCAATAGATTTTGACCAAATTTATTCAGCAGTTTTATTCTACCCATAGAATCTAGTTCTAATATAATAACTCCAACTATATCTAAATATTTTAGAACTTCTTTAGTTGTTATTTCGCTAATTTGTTTGTTTTCATTGATAAAAGGGTTAAATCTGATGCAAATTAAATATTTTTTTTCATTTTCCCATAGAATTTCACACACATTTATTTTCACTTTGATATAAGAACTTCTTTTATTAATCTTAGTTTTTATTGATACTTCTTTAAATTCTCGTGATTTCTGCATATTTGAAAGATATTGTGATAAGAAATCTTGTTCAAGGTCGAATGAATGTAAAAAATTTTTCTTTTCATGAAGATTAATTTCAGGGAAAATATCAATTAGATTCATTTGAAAAAGATCAAATTTAGAATATCCTGTTTTTTCTAAAAATTGAGAATTTATATAAATAATTTTCCCATTGCGCTCAATTACTAGAAAACCATCAAACGATGATTCAAAATACGACCTTAGTGAATCTATAATCATTTTTCTCCCCAATAATAATTGTATTGGTTGATACATACAATTTAAAATAAATTTCTATAAAAAGAATAGAATACAAAAATATATATATCTTCTTATGTCATTTGAGATACATTTTTGATTGAACAGTTAATTCTTAAAAAATATTAAAAAAAGAAAAATTACAAGATTTTAAATTGCACTTAGATGTTCAAAAATAACCTTTATTCCTAAAATTATTAATTCGCTAGATTTGTGATTTTTTATTCCTTCATTAATCATGCTACCACCAATAAATCCTAATAATAATAGTGCGAACCAATGATCAAAAGGAGCAAGTAAATTAGCAAAAAACGTTCCAGCAAAATAACCAATTATTGGAGTTAAAGCTTGAATAATTGCAAAAATAAAAGCAACCTTCATGGACATATAAATTTTTCGAGGAGTATTCTGTAATCCACAAGAAACAGCAAGTGCCAAGCGATCCATACTTAAGCTGATGCTAACTAGAAGCATTGAAATAGTATTACCAGCAACAGATATTTTTATTTCAATTTTCTTTAATTTAATACAGAGAAATTAATTAATTTTTTCAAAAAGGACTAATTCAAATTTAAATAATGATAATTTGTAAAGAAGAATTGAATCATTTGAAATAATTTGTCAAATTTCTCCTTTTTTCCATCTTTTCTGTTATAAGTGATTTTTCATCATAGCTTTCAATCTTTTCTAAGCGTTTCTTTAATTTTTCAATCTCTTTTTGTTGTCCGATTAAAATTGAAAGAAATAATACTTCAGAAATCAGCGGACGGGCGGCTAACGATCCTGCATCTGAGCGTTTTCGAGCTTCAAGCATTATTTTATCCATTAAAGGTCTTTCTACTGGATTTAATCCTCGTCTGTATTCTTTCCAAGATTGAATCTCTTGTTCTAATGCTGGACGAAATGATGGAATTGTACGACCCATATAGATATTAACGCTATCAGATACTCAAATGGACACACCCACAAGATTTTTTGATTTTTATGAACGTGATTAAAAATGGTAGAAAATTATGTAATATTTTTTACAATACTTATTTAACAAAAAACGAAAAATTTCTTAAAAAAATTATTCGCACTGAAAATGAAAAAGAATTAGACTGATTTTATTAAATGAGCCCATATCGGAGGAACTTTTGAATTTGATCCATGTAATTTTGCTAAAATATATAAAAAAATGGCTTTTATCGGGTTAATTGGAACCAATTTTACTGTATCTACGTGCATTAAATACAATAATGCTGCAGTAGTCTCTGCTAAGTTATTACAACCTCCGCTACAATATACATTCCTTTTTCCTAATCGAGCAATAAGACGATCTTTAACTTCTTCAAGAGCACAATGCCCAGCAATAAACACTTTTCCTTCAATTTTATCGATTTCTTTTAGATCCAAACCCTTTCCAGCAACAAAGGTAAATCCTCCTTTTCCTCCATAATCTAAATAGAGAATCTGAAGTAAAGATAATGGATTATTTCGGCACCCTTCTTTGCACCATAATTCTTTACCTGTAATCCATTTTACATCAGATGGAAATTTTTGGATAAGATCAGTCTCATATTTTGTTGAATATGGGGTTAAATCACCAATTACTTGAATATCGTCTATACTACGAACTCCATCGCTTAAATCTCTCTTGATTGCAATTTTTAAATGTGGAATTTCATCTGGGGTTAATCCAAAGATTCTTGCTCCAACGATATCAGTGGCAATAATATTATCTCCTCCAATCAAAATTCTAAAGGGGATTATCATTTCATTTGCCAATGCTTGTGCAGGATAATGCCCATGAACTGTGCCTTCAATACCTTCAATTAGCGTAAAATCTGGTTGAATGTATTCTAAAACATCTACCAACTTCTCGTGCAATCTGAAATTATGATCTGCACTGCGATCTTGGTGAACAGGTAATCCCCATTGATTTTTTATCCCAAGAGTTACTCCAGACATTGAATGCGTTTTTAATTTTGGGAGATTTATGTAAATTACTTCTTCTCTTTTATCTATTAATTTTTCAATTAGAAAATTTGGCAAATGAAATGTTTGAAGATCATATTTGTGTGACTGGTTGATTTCATTTTCTATCTTTTTAATTTTTTCTTTTACTTTATTGTAATTATTAGATTGTTTGAAAGGAAGGCGAGAAGTGGGAAGCTCATCCAAATATATTGGTATGGCACCAGTTCTTTTGCATACTTTATCATAACCTACAGTTGCAAATACAATTCGTGTGAAATTACCTTGAGTTGAATTTTCAATTACATATATTTTTTTCTTTCCAAATGCTTGTAAATATCGAATTGTGGCTTCTAAAACTAATGGACGAGTATAACAATATGGATTTCCATCAATTCCGTTAACTTTAATTAATATTTCATTTCTTTGATTAATCTTTTGGTGAAAATCAACAAATGGTTCAAATATTTTATTCAGATGATTTTGAAGGATAGAAATAAATGGTTCGCGCTCAGATTTCGAAAAATGAAGCGGATAAAGGTGTTTTTCGTTTGGAAGTTTTAATTTTTCAATTGCAACTGATGGTTTGGTGATTATTGTCATTAATTTTATATTAATGGATACTTATTTTAAAGTACGCTTTTTTATATTAATAAAATCCTCACTTTGAATAATGCTTTCTGGCCAAAATCGTTTTATTTTTAAAATTGTATGTTCATGTCTTTTTGGAAATATATCTGCACAAAAATCATAAATAAAATAAACTTTTGAATTCATAAATTTCTTTAAAGATTTCCATGTTTGATACACACATACTCCAGACGAAGTTCCAAATACTCCAATAATATCAAATTTATTTTTCATTAAAAAATTTTGAAATTCAACGTTTTGCAAGGCATCATATCCATGTTTTTCAAATTCAACATAGTTTTCTGGAAGATTCACCCATTTCATGAATTCTCTACCATGTGTATTAATTAATGCATGTGGAATCTCTTTTGAATTAATAAATTGTCCTGGAAAATGACAATCACGGATAAAAATAATGAAAGTTTGATTTTCAGAGCACCATTGAATAAAATTATTTATTTTGATTCTTTTTTCCCATGTTAATTGATTTACTGGTAATGGTGCATTGGGATTTAGTTCTATAGGAGAAAAATCTTGAATTAAATCAACTATAACAATTGCTTTTTTTAAATTGTCATTTTTACTAAAGTTACTTTCAATCATTTTTTTTCTTATTCTACTTGTGATGAAAAGGATATTGTTCGTATGTCATTGATAAAATGACAGGGAGAATTTTCGAGAATATATGAAAAAGAACACGGCATTGGTGTTCCATCGGTATCAAAAGCTAAAAATTCTTGTCCAGCTTTACATTTATTTGATTTTGATTCGTACGAAGCCAAGCAACAATCTCTAGCTACTATAATACCTTTCTCAAATGCTTTTATTAAAAAGCTGTGAAGTGTTCTAATAAATGGTATCCGTAAAGGACTGAATGGACGTGCCTTTCGCTTAATTGAAAGCAGATATACAATTTGTAAATCATATTTTTCTAAAAAATCACATAAATATTCAAGATCTAAATAATTATCTTCAGATATTACAAAATTAATAATAACTTGAATAGCAGAATCTTGATACATTTTAAGATTCTTTAATATTACTGGTGGAATTCCATCGTTTAGCAAGTTTGGATAGCGTAAAGTATCCAATGATAATGATATTCCACTAACAAGTTGTTCTACTTGAAAGAAATTCTTAGGCATTTTCACCCCATTAGTTGTGTAGTTAACATGCTTCAAGAATGGTTGTTCCTTTGCATATTGAATGAATTCCAGAAATTCAGGATGTAATGTTGGTTCACCGCCGCCTAAAGCAATTTGATGAGGACGATATTTCTGTAGAATCAATTTAAATGTATTGAAAGACATCTCTTGATTTTGAAAGAGATTTTGATAGCAATAATCTGCACAACGCGCTTCTGGGATGATGTTGCAACGATGATTAATATGGATTTGTCCTAAATAGAGTGATTTCTTATTATAAAATAAATGATTATTCTTCATGCTTATGTATCCTTCATAATTATATTTTAAAATACACAAATATCTTCATAATTGCTTAATGCATTTTTTGTACTTTATTTTCATGATCATCATTTGTGTTATTCACATAAAAAAATTGTTAATATATTTAAAATAGTCGATAAATAATTCAAATATTCATATTTCATTTCTTATGGACCCTTTATTCTAAAATGTAATTCTTCATCAAAATCTAGAAATCAAGAAATGCTTTTTAAAATATAAATTAAATATTTTAAAAATCTTCCTTTTTCCATATTTTTCCAATTCTTTTTGAAGATCATTTCATGCATTATATTTAAATAAAATCTCTTGTTTTAAAAAATAATTAAAAAAAAGTAGAAAAAATCCCTCGATTGTTTTTTTTTGTTTCCAACAATTCCAACAATTATTCTTGCCTCATAACACAGAATAAATAAACGAAAAGTATGAAATCAACCGTTCTAGCGCCACAAATAAGATAAATTGCAGCTTAAAAATTACATCTGGATCTTTAGGTGCAATTACAATATTTATGGGCTCATTTCTTTTCGTTTTAGGAACTTCAATAGTTTTCGAACTCATGGTAATTCCTTTTTTTCTAGGTAAGAATTAATTTTAATTCTATGTGAAACACTATTTATACCTTCCGTTAAAGCATATAAAATTGGCCCAATCTGGAAGTTCTCGTTCTCAGATTTAGCAAGAAAAACAAAATTAGTTAAGAGAAAGGTTTTTTTGCATGGCAAAAGTTCGAGAATTATTTCCCAATTAATATATCATCTCTATAAAAAAAAATGTAAAATTAAAAAATTGTCGCCGCTGAGAAGATGCTAAATTTGTATACTGTTTTTTTTTATAATATTTAAAACCAATCTACACCCGCCATCGCATGTAAGCAGGACCTAAAAAGCAAATACAAAGTGCAGGAACAAGAATGAACAACCCTCCCCAACCTTGACTAAAAATTTCGATTACTATACCCCATAAAAGCATCTTTGGAATTCGAAGTTTTCCTAAGATAATTACATCATTCACTAAGAATGTGTAATTTTTGGCACCAATTTTCCTTGAAAAGGGAATAACGATTAAATACAAAAGTATTCCAGTAAGTATTGCTCCGATTATCATCCAAATACCAGATGCAATTGCGGCACCTCCGATATTTGTCCCCCATGTTCTATTTAATGCAAAACCCCCTACGATTGAAATAATTCCGTAGATTAAATATGCTAATATATTCGCAATCAGCACAATCCATGACCACTTACCCATAAATACCATGTATTTCTCAATAGTATTCCATACATTTACATTAGTGTTTTCATAAGGAATTGTTCCTGGTTCATTACTAGTTCTGGTCTTTTGAGATTTATCTAATTCAGCCTTAAAATCAAATCCACATTGGGAACAAACTGTATTTCCATTCATCTGTGCCCCACAATTAGGACAAAATTTCTGTTTTGTCGACATTTTATCATCACGTGATTTAACATTAACTAGTTGGTTATTTTATTTAAGAATACTTTTTATATAATTTAAGATTTCTCCGTTTCTTAACGAAATCATAAAAATTTTAGAATATTGAAAAGTAATATACACGAATCTACTTAATATGCACAATCAAATATAAATTAATAAACTTTTTCCCTTTTTTGTCAATCTTTAATTATTTTTAAAAACGGAAATCGTAGTTTTAGAAGTTGTTGTGTATTTTCAATTCCATCCAAATTAAGGAAATTATCCTTATAAATATAAGGAAATTCTTGATTAAATTGTATTAAGAATTGTTTCATTGCATTAGCTAAAATTAAAGTGGGTTGTTCAGTTGCAACAACAACCATAATAGAATTATCAGTAAAGAATAAAAGTGAGAAATCATCACTGTGGATCATTTTTATTGGGTGCTCTGATTGAAAAAGTGATTTAAAAATTGAATGAAATGCTGAAAAGATACCACTAAGAATACTATCTTGAATTATCTTTTCTTTAGAAGTTCTAAAACTTGCTTTGTAAATCTTCAAACCTGACAAAGTATAAATACCTAAGAAATAGATATCGTGCGGAAGTCGAATAATATACTTAATATTGATAATATAAAGTATCAAAAAGGTAATAATTGATACAAGAGCGAGTAAATTACAAATTAACATTACAGGAGATAAGCCAGTTAGGTCTAGATGTGAAATATTTTTGCTTGGAAGGAAAAAGACTAAATTCCAAATCTCACGATAAATCCGTGGAATAAATCCGAGCATCATAAAGAATTGAGTTCCCATAAAAACAAATGCTAAAGATTCTTTTGTTTTTTTAAATATTTGCATGTAAATAATGACACCTTGAATACCGAATACATAAAATCCAAGTATATCATAAGCCAATCTTGCCATAGTTACAACAATTGTATCATCTGTATAAGAAACAGTAGGATAATAAAAAAAATGCAACCACACACCAATAAACATAATAGAAACTAAACTAGAGACAAAAACTAAACTGACAATTGATGGCGTGACTCTTACCAAAGAATCTAAAAACATGAACATGAAAAAAAGATAGAAACAAAAAAAAGTGATATGAATAGCAAACATAAAATTCATCATTTTATAATTGCCAGCATTTTCAAATTGATACATTATATTTTCAAAAGTTATACCTAAAAAGGAAGATGTAATTGAAATGAATAGATACGAAACATAATATTGATATTTAACACCTTTCACAATCAAAATGATTACGATTAATCCAATAAAGAATGTTCCAATCCAATTTAGTAATAAGTTGAAATCCAGATTTCTTCTCTCCACAAGATGTTTTATTCCGAATATAGGCACAAATTTTTTATTTACTTGAATTTAATTTTATAATGTAAACAATTCTCACATTTCTTACGTTTATAGGCAATTTTAGATTGTAATTAAATGGATTTACAATCATTGTTTTGATTTTTAAGTGACATTTAATTAGCTTGAAGTTTGATCGCCCATATATGATAATATATAGTAACACCTATCTATTTTAAACAATTTCTAATTCTATTCTTCGAAAATTACGAATTTGTAGTAAAAAGAAAATTTAGTTTTATAACTTCCATATCAGATTTAACACAAATGGCTAAATCTAAATTAAAAAAAAACAAGGTTGATGGTAGAATATCCATAATATTTATATATAACTTGGATAAACTACCAATTACAATTAATTCGAGAATTAAGACGACAACGAGATATTCGCGAAAAATTGATATAAAAGAAATCTAGTAAATTAGAAACTTTTGACTATAATTCTTGACTTAATTGGGGGAATCTCTTTTCTCCTAAATTAAGATATTGTAATTTTCGATTGAAAAGGGAAAAATTTGTTAATGTGATTAATATGAAAGGAAAAAAAATACAACTTGCTCTTGTGTTATCAACAGTGATTTTGGTTTCAATGATTTCAACAATCACAATAAGATCAGTATCTGCAACCAAAATTAATTCACCAAGAGCATTTAGTTTAGCAACTCAAACTACAGATACTTTTTCAGGTAGCGTAGCTCGATATGAAGTTGATTATTATGAGGTAAAAAATGTTGAGCCGGGGCTAATGGAACTATCTGTTTCATGGGGGAATAGCTATGATATTGATTGCTACATCTGCACAACTGCAGATTATACCAATTATTTAGCACGTGGATATACAACCAGTAATCCAGAAACATGTTCCTATAATATACAAACTGCAGGGACCTATTATATTGCAGTTCGTATGTATACATGGTATGCATCTAGTACAAGTTATACTGCCACAGTCACCTATTATTCAGGTAGTACTGGAGGAGATACAGTTTCACCTTCAGTGACAATTACTGATCCAGCAAATGGAGCGACTGTTAGTGGATCAATTTCTATTACAGCAAGTGCTTCAGATAATGTCGGTGTAGATTATGTTCAATGTAGATTAGATTCAGGAACATGGGTTCAAGATTCTACAAGTCCATATTCTTGGTCTCTTGATACTACTACAATTTCAGATGGCTCTCATACAATTTCTGTTGAAGCATATGATGCTGCTGGAAATGTTGGAACAGATTCAATTACAATTAACGTTGACAATTCTGGGAGCACAAACAACCAACTTATAAGCGGGCAAACAGTAACCAGTAACTTAGCGGCTCAATACGATACAGAAATGTGGTACATAATTGTAAATGATGGTGCCACATCTATGCGAACAGTTTTAACTTGTGGAAGTGCAGATTTTGATGTTTATGGAAGATTAGGAGCAGAACCAACAACTACAACCTACGATTGGCGCGGATATACAAGTGGAGGAGAAGATGTTACATTTAATAATCCAGGAGCAGGAACATGGTATATAATGGTGCGTTCATATTCTGGAACCGGTGATTATCAATTGACAGTTACTGTAGAAGAACCTCTACAACCAAATCCAGATCCTGAAAAAATTGCAGTTTTCTTCTGGGCTAGTGATGCAGGTGCACAGTGGATTATTGATGAATATTGGGGTGTGTTACAAAATGAAGGATATAGTGTTATTTTCAATTTTGAAGACACAAGCGATTTCGCAGCTGATTTTGCCACTGTTGATAACTACGTTGGAAGTGAAGATACAGTATTTTTCTATCTTTTCGGACATGGAAATAATGATGGAACTGATTCATATACCGCGTTTGCACCCAGTAGTAGCTTTGTATATTCAAGTCAATTCCGAACATTAATGGATGGAATTGATACAGTACGCAAGGCGTTTCTTATTGAATCATGTCATTCTGGTGGTTTTCCGGAAGATTTTCAAGCTGCCCCATATTTAGCAATGTCTACTTCTGACCAAACACATAATGCTTATGCAGTTGGAAGTCTACCAAATGAAGGTATATTCTCAAATGCATTTTTCAATCACGTTGCTGATGGATATAATGCAGTAGATTCATTTAATTATGCCCGACAAGTCGTTTTTGATGGAGCAACCAGTGATGAATACATGCAGTATCCTTTGATTTCTGATTATTCTGACTATGTCTGGTTTGCTTAAGAGTATATCTATATCAGTATGATTCTTTTTTTTTTTTTTCTTTCCTTTAGATTTTTCATTTGAACAACAGATAGTCACAAAATCAGTAAATATAGATTTACCAGAGTCATTGAAAAAGAGATTTGCCTTTCGTTTGATTGTATCGTTTCAAATTCGCAGGTTTGGGTCATAATACATGAAGTAACATTCAAAACGATATAAATTTTTCAAAAAAGAGTTGTTATGAAAAAGGATTTTTGTCGGTCATGGGTATTTGGAAATTCTCATGGAAATCAACTTTTAATGGAAAATTCTGCAAAATTATCAACAATAATTAAAAATTCTAATAATAAGGTGAAGATATAGTGTAGATTAGTTCAAATTTCCATAATTTTTTATTAATGCAAAATAAAAATTAGAGATAAAAAGTACAGAACAGTAAGAAATATATAAATATGTGAAAAACAATATGGTTTTGTGTTTGGTTTTTCATTTATGGAATCAATAACATCTCGCTATAATTAAAAAATAGACCATTCTTCTGTGAAAATGAAAATGAGCATATTATTAATGGAGTGAATTAAAAAAATGAATAAAAATAAGAAATTCAAAAAAGTTTTAAGTATTTTTCTGATTTTATCAGTATTACTCTTATCAATAAAAGATAATACCAATTTTTCTCCAAAATCTTCACAGTTAAAATCATTTACACCAAAAATACAAAGTATTGTCCCGTGGACATATTTAAATTATGGTGTGGGAACTCTGATTTGGGACTTAGATCCTCATCAAGCATGGGATAGTGGTTCGCTTAGGATAATTGGACAAGTATGTGAAGGATTATTTAGTTATAATCTTACAGATCCTGAAATGTCAATTATTCCGATCCTGGCTGAAAATATGGGTTCTTGGAGCCCAGACGGAAAACGATTTACAGTTCCTTTAAAACAAGGTGTTACTTTTCATGATGGTTCAGCCTTTACCGCTGATGATGTAAAATGGTCTTTTGATAGGTTAAATAACCTAATTAGCCTTGAGAAAGTTCAAATTAGCAATTTATATAAACCCCTCGAAAATCAATTTCCTGGAACACCTTTGGTAATAAACGAAACAATAATAGACAACCAATATCAAATAACTTTCAAGTTAAATTATCCTTATATGGCTTTTATTCCACTTCTATGCTTTTCTGGCTCGAATATTCTACCAAGTGATGCTGCTTATCCATATAATGATTTATTGAATACAACTACAGACATCCTTATCGGAACAGGACCTTATCAATACATTCAAAATACTGATGATCAAGTTATTTTAAGAGCTTATGGTAATTATCATCAAGGATGGCCTCGAGCTGCTGTTGAAGAATTAAGATTCATAAAATACGACGATTCAGAATTAAAAAATCAGGCATTACTTAATGGAGATGTTCAATTAATTGATTATGTAGATACAAATTATCTTGAACAATATCAAGAAAACCCGAATTTAAAAGTTACAGAACCTTACCTTACTTCAACGAAATTTACTATGGGTATGAATAACAATGAAATTAACCAATCAATGCGACAAGCGATTAGCTTTGCATTTGATTATGACAAAATGCTAAATGAAATTCTAAGTGATATTGGTCAAATAGGAATTAAACTTACTTCTCCTGTCCCAGAAGGAATATTATATCATAATCCAAATTTAAATTATCCAACATATGATGTTCCAAAAGCACGTCAAATACTTGTTGATAATGGAGTTGTTCCTTCAGATGTTAACATTTATGATGATATTTGGTGGCATAATAAAGCTATAAACGACCCTATTGCAACATATAATTATACATGGAATGAGGGAAATCTCTTTCGCGAAAAAATTGGAATGATGACTGCAGAGAATCTTCGAGAAATTGGAATTGACGTGAAATTATATGCTATTTCTTGGGGTGAATTTCTCACAAAATTAATTTCTCACCCAGAACAATTACAATTATTTATAATAGGATGGACACCAGATTATAATGATCCATCAAATATGATTAATCCTTTGATGAGTAATACAAGTTCAGTAAACTTTGCACAAGTGAATGATCCATATCTTCAATCGCTTATGGCCGATGGATTATCTGAAACAAATGCTACTGCAAGACGCAATATATATTATGAAATGCAACGCTATATTACTGAAGAATTAATGCCAGATATATTGCTTTTCAAACCTGTTCGTATTTATGCATTTTCTGTATTAATAGAAAAATTATCATTTAATATTATGGATTATTTCAGAGCTTACGATATAGTCCTTAGTGATTCAGATGGAGATGGCTTAAAAGATATTGAAGAGACAGAAATCTATTCAACAGACGCTTTTAACCCAGATTCTGATGAAGATGGCCTTTCTGATGGCGATGAAATCTTAATCTATGGAACAGACGCATTTAACCCCGATTCTGATGGAGATGGCCTCTCTGATGGCGATGAAATCTTAATCTATGGAACAGACGTATTTAACCCGGATTCTGATGAAGATGGTCTCTCTGATGGCGATGAAATCTTAATCTATGGAACCAATGCTTTAAGTATTGATTCTGATGGAGATAATCTTTCTGACGATGATGAAATCTTAATCTATGGAACCAATGCGTTAAGTAATGATTCTGATGGAGATAATCTTTCTGACGATGATGAAATCTTAATCTATGGAACTAATGCACTAAATTGGGACTCTGATGGCGATGACCTTTCTGATGGCAATGAAATCTTAATCTATGGAACTAATGCTTTAAGTAATGATTCTGATTCTGATGGGTTAAGCGATAAGTTTGAAATCACGATTCTTCATACAGATCCGCTTGAAATTGATAGTGATTTTGATGGTTTAAGTGATTCTTTTGAACTTTTAATTGGATGCAATCCTTTAAATAATGATACTGATTTTGATGGATTGACAGACGGAGAAGAAGTTAATATTTATTATACAAGTCCTGTTTTAGTCGATACTGATAATGATAATTTACTTGATGGATTTGAGATTGATTTTGGAACTGATCCTTTTTTATTTGATACTGATAATGATGGATATGGAGATGGAATTGAAGTTCTTTCGGGTTCAAATCCAGTAGATGCAAATGACTATCCAGATTCACAGAATGAAGATGATACAACAACAAACGACACTTCCACAGACAACACTGCATCTGATGACACTTCTACAGGTGATACTGCATCTGACGATTCCCAATCATCACCATTTGACAATATTCCTGGTTATTCTCAAGGAATTCTTATTGGAATTTCACTATTTGCTATAATACTGATTTATATTAAAAAAAAACGATAATTCCGAATTATAGATTTTTTTAATTCTTTTTTTAATTCAGTCTTTAAAGTTATGATTTATCTCACAAAAAATAACCTCTTTTTTTCTTTTTGTAAAAACTACACATTTTTTCTTATACTTTCTTGCATCTTTTATTCAATATATGGTCTCAAATTTGATTAATACATAGATAAACTAGTTTTTCATATTTTAGTGTCGATTTTAATTTGTTGCTTGCGGTAAAATTGCGAACAATTAAAAAAATATGTGCATAGATATAACTGAGTTAACTACACAGATGAATGATGATTTCTTAACGATTCATGAATGAAATTCAGCATGCCAAATCCTGTCTGTTCAAACCAACGTTTTTTATATGTTCGCGAAAGTCATCGGCTCCATCGTGCCAAATTTATGCGAGATTTTAGAGTTGTGAAAAATCCCTCAATTTCATTCTTTGCCTCATCAAAACTAATCTGATTTCTTCGAAATCTTTCACAAATTTGTAAAGCGGATTTATTACCATGAGCAGTCAAAACTAGGTGCACATGAACTAAACTCGGCCATAGTTTAGTTATTTAGCTCGCGAAAATAGATAAATGGCGTTTAACTCTCGATTTCTGAGTAAAATTCGCTCATAATGGCGTTTTACTTTTTGAAATTTCTTAGCAGGCATTAGAATTGGTAATTTTTGATCTTTTAGTTCTTTAATCAGCGAGACGCAGTAAAATTCACGCGTCATTAATGCGTAGCTCAGATTAAATCCTTGAAATTTGAGCTATTTCACAGAAAGTCCTATGTATTTTGCCCTGTATTGTTTATAACGAAGCAATCAGAACTCAGAAAACAAAGTCATACCACATCTGTGAAATACCGTGCATTGAAAGAACCCAAATTTACGGAGTCCTTGTTATTTATGAGCTTCCACTTCAAATGGTGGTTTAGGTTGCCCATAGTATGAATATTCCATGTTATCGACCAGAAGACACATCTTCGAACCTCTATACCTAATCTTCAGATTTCTTGATTTAAACGATTTAGAACATTTCTGAAAATATAATGAACATCTTTTTCTAATAATTTTCTGAAAATTTATCGATTTCCGTTTGACGAGATACTTATCTCCGTTTACAAATACCATCGCTGTAGAATTTCATTTTTAATTTGAATCTCTCCAGAAAATAATTGGTAAAAAGTTTGTTCAAGTAAACTGAGGCAAAAGCGCTTAACTACTTAGTAATTGTGGCGTATAACTTGACCAAGATGTAATCATAGAATGAATACAACCTTGGACGAAATTTTTAGGCGATTTTAGATTTACCAACTAACTTGTTAACAAAAGAATAAATTCACCATGAAGAGATAAATCTTTGAGGAAAATTAGGATTGTCGATTGTGGAATCGTCGCCTCTGTAATAGAAGACATGTTTTATCAATTGAATATTCTTCTTTCCCCGTAAAACTGTTTGAATTCTCGATTATTGGAAATTTAAGTCTATAGAATTATAAACTTGAAGACTGTTTTTTTATATGTTAAAACTAGAATTTTTAAATACCCATGACTGATATAATACTAAATAGATTTTGGTGGAAGAAGATCCATTGAAAAGTGGAAAGATCTACTACTATCTTACCTTAGGATTCGCGATGAACTAATAATCTTAAATGAAATCATTGGAAACTGTGATATATCTTTTCATATGGTGTCTAAAACCGTACCTGTTTTAATATCTTGTCAAGTAAATTTAATGTAAACAAACAAAAAAAAAGACAAAAATTAAGAACATAGGAATTTGGAAAATTTTTAAGAAAAATATTCTATAAGAAAAAAATCTTAAATCAACATTAAAATTGCTGCAATAATCAGCAATATTGCCCAAATTCCCCCTCCAAAGAGTAATCCAACAATTCCTAAGAGAAGTATTGTAATTCCGTTAAATCCAACATTAGTACGGGATTTTTTAATTATTCCTGTTGAGATTAAAGTTAAAAATCCAACAACAATAAGTATAATTGCACTTACCACAGCACTAAGAAATCCTAAACCACCCCAACCTAATGGAACATCAAATAAATTCATTCCTAAAGCTCCAAAAAGATGAAGAATACCGATGATTAGCATTATTAAACCCCCAATGATGGAGAGTATTCTTGCTAAATTTAAATATTTACCAGACATGGTATTTCTAAATACATTGCCAGAAAATATAAAGATTTACTTTTATCGATTGTTTTTCAAAACGAAGGATAAATTAAATAATTTTTATCTATTTAAAGGAGACAAAAGATATAAAATAGATAAAAACAAACCTACTCCGTAATGAATTTTTCATAAATGTTATTTTTTAAGTCTTTGTAATTAAAAAATAAATTCATTTAATGTTGAATCTATAGAAAAATATGAATATTCATTAAGGAAGTGAATAAAAATGAACAAACCTAAAAATATCAAAAAATCATTAATTATTTTTCTAATTTTAACAGTGTTATTTTTTTCAATAAGTGAAAATAGCAATTTTTCAACAACACCTTTGGTTTTAAAATCATTTCAACCAAAAACACAAAATATTACTAATGGGACATATTTAAATTATGGTGTGGGAAATCTGATTTGGGACTTAGATCCTCATCAAGCATGGGATAGTGGTTCGCTTAGGATAATTGGACAAGTATGTGAAGGATTATTTGGTTATAATCTTACGGATCCTGAAATGTCAATTATTCCGATCCTGGCTGAAAATATGGGTTCTTGGAGCCCAGACGGAAAACAATTTACTGTTCCTTTAAAACAAGGTGTTACTTTTCATGATGGTTCAGCCTTTACAGCTGATGACGTAAAATGGTCTTTTGATAGGTTAAATAACTTAATTAGCCTTGAGAAAGTTCAAATTAGTAAGTTATATAAACCCCTCGAAAATCAATTTCCTGGAACACCTTTAGTAATTAATGAAACAATAATAGACAATCAATTTCAAGTAACTTTCAAGTTAAATTACCCATTTATACCGCTTATTTCTCTTCTATGTTTTTCTGGCTCGAATATTCTACCAAGTGATGCTGGTTATCCATATAATGATTTATTGGATGCAACTACAGATATTCTTATTGGAACAGGACCATATCAAGACATTCAAAACTCCGATGAACAAGTAATTTTACGCGCATATGCTGATTATCATCAAGGATGGCCTCGAGCTTCTGTTGAAGAATTAAGGTTTATAAAATACGACGACCCAGAATTAAAAAATCAAGCATTGCTCAATGGGGATATCCAATTAATAGATAATGCAGATGCAAATTATCTTGATCAGTTTCAAGAAAATCCAAATATAACTGTTACGGAACCTTATAGTACTTCAACAACAATGTATCTTGGTATGAACAATAATGAAATTAACCAATCAATGCGACAAGCGATTAGCTTTGCATTTGATTATGACAAAATGATAAATGAAATTTTACCTAATAGTGGTATAACTGGATTTAGGCTTAATTCTCCTGTTTCAGAAGGAATATTATATCATAATCCAAATATAGATTATCCCACACGTGATATTATAAAAGCACGCCAAATACTTGTCGATAATGGAGTTGTTCCTTCAGATGTTAACATTTATGATGATTTTTGGTGGTGTAATAAGACTATAAATGACCCTATTGCAACATATAATTATACATGGAATGATGGAAATCTCTATCGCGAAAAAATTGGAATGATGATTGCGGAGAATCTTCGAGAAATTGGAATTGACGTGAAATTATATCCTATTTCTTGGGGTGAATTTCTCACGAAATTATTTTACAATCCAGAACAAGTAGAATTATTTGTAATGGGATGGTCTCCTGATTATAATGATCCATCAAATATGATTAATCCTTTGATGAGTAATACAAGTTCAGTTAACTTTGCACAAGTAAATGATCCATATCTTCAATCACTTATTGAAGATGGATTGTCTGAAACAAATATTACTGCAAGACGCAATATTTATTATGAATCACAACGTTATATCGTTGAAGAATTGATGCCATATCTTATGCTTTTCAATATTGGTCGTAGTTATGCATTTTCTGTATCAATAAAAAAAATATCATATAATATTATGGATTATTTCAGAGCTTATGATATTGTCCTTAGCGATTCTGATGGAGATGGCTTAAAAGATATTGAAGAGATAGAAATCTATTCAACAGACGCATTTAACCCAGATTCTGATGAAGATGGCCTTTCTGATGGCGATGAAATCTTAATCTATGGAACAGACGCATTTAACCCAGATTCTGATGAAGATGGCCTTTCTGATGGCGATGAAATCTTAATCTATGGAACAGACGCATTTAACCCAGACTCTGATGGAGATGGGCTTTCTGATGGTGATGAAATTTTAATCTACAGAACAGATGCATTTAACCCAGACTCTGATGGAGATAATCTTTCTGACGATGATGAAATCTTAATCTATGGAACCAATGCGTTAAGTAATGATTCTGATGGAGATAATCTTTCTGACGATGATGAAATACTTATATATGGAACTAATGCTCTAAATTGGGACTCTGATGGCGATGGCCTTTCTGATGGCGATGAAATCTTAATCTATGGAACTAATGCTTTAAGTAATGATTCTGATTCTGATGGGTTGAGCGATAAGTTTGAAATAACGATTCTTCATACAGATCCGCTTGAAATTGATAGTGATTTTGATGGTTTAAGTGATTCTTTTGAACTTTCAATTGGATGCAATCCTTTAAATAATGATACTGATTTTGATGGATTGACAGACGGAGAAGAAGTTAATATTTATCATACAAGTCCTGTTTTAGTCGATACTGATAATGATAATTTACTTGATGGATTTGAGATTGATTTTGGAACTGATCCTTTATTATTTGATACTGATAATGATGGATATGGAGATGGAATTGAAGTTCTTTCGGGTTCAAATCCAGTAGATGCAAATGACTATCCAGATTCACAGAATGAAGATGATACAACAACTGATGATACAAGCACAGATGATACAAGCACAGATGATACATCTACAGATGATACATCTACAGATGATACAGACACAAATAATATCCCAGGTTATTCTCAAGGATTTTTGATTGGAATTTCATTTCTTGTGATGATACTAATTTATTTTAAGAAACAACGATAATATGTAATTAATTTGGTATTATTTTTTTTATTCTTTTATTAATCATGTAGATTGTAATAATTATAATTAATATACTAAACAGAATATTCAATTTTGAGTTAAAAGAGCAAAAAAACTAAGATTTATTTAAGAGATTTAGGAGGTAATAAGAAATTTCTTTGTAATAATCATTATTATTCCTATCATGGAAATAATTGAACATAGAATGATTAATTCAACAGAAAATCCTGGAATGTAAAAACTAGTCAGATCTAAATTATCAAATGGGTTTGATCCTTCAGAATCTGATGTAACAGGTGGAATGGCAACTTGGATGGACTCACAATTGGAAATATCTGACTCCCCGCTACCGTTTATGGCGGTTATCACATAAAAATAAGTTCCATTTATAATTCTATTATCTGTATAAAATATTGAACCAGTAGTGGCGATTGGAGATAAATTTGAAACGCTAATTATAAAAAGAGAAGAGCAATATATACGATATTTTTTTGCATTGGGTATTTTATTCCAATTTAAGGTAATTTTTCCGTCTTGGCTAAGATTTGGTTCGATTTTTTGAAGAATAGGAGAATTTGGTGCAGGTAAAACCAAAGGAAACTTATCAAAATCATTAACAGATCCTTTAATTGCAAATGGTGTATCCCAAATTTTACCATTGTTTGAAGCGTTTGGGTATAGAGAATAATAATTGCCCCAATAATTGCCAATAGTCTCATTGTCCCAATGATTAAATGAAGTGGAAGTAGAATAAGCATTAGCTTCAAAATTATTTATTAAATAATTTTCCCAAATGATATTTCCACTTGCATGATCAATATAAATTCCATATCTGTTATCATCAAGAAAATTACTATGAATTATAGTTGCACTTGATGTAATCAGATTTAGTCCATTAATTTGCTCGCAAATTGTATTATTTTCTATAATATTCGAATCTGAATTATCAACTAATACTCCTTCGCGATTATTTTTTTTAATTATATTATCTACAATTAAATTACTGCTCGAATTATTTTCTATTTTAATTCCTCTTCCAATGTTATTAGTTATAAGATTTTTCTTTATTGTGTTTTGATTGCATTGTAATCCGATATAAATACCTTCCCATGTATTATTTTTGATTGTAATTCCAAAAAATGTATTATTGATACAAGAAGTATAAATATAAATGCCATTATGCTTATTGTCCTCGATAATATTTGACAAAAAGTAGTTTGAATTGCTTGATTCTATTAAAGATATACCGTCAAAACCGTTATTTCTGCATAAATTATCTTTGACAAAATTAAAGCTTGATTTATGAATAAAAATGCCATAATGATCATTTTTAACAATTGTGTTATTTATTATATTATTTGAATTACTTGTTTCATCTATCGTTATACCTTCAAAAAAATTGAATTTTGCTATATTATTGATAATTGTGTTGTTATATGATGAGTATAAAAAAATTCCATATTGGTTGTAAAGTAATGTATTATTCATGATTGTTATATGTGCACAACTTTCAAGCTTAATTCCACAATGATAATTGACACTTCCATTTTCAATAATACAATTACGAATAATTAAGTATAGATTAACATTTTGAATTCGAATTCCATCAGATTCAGCAGCATTAATACTATAATTTTCAATGATATATGGATTATCAGAACTACCATTACCTATTGTACAAAACGAAGCTAATTCTTCATTTCCATTAATAAATATAGGGGAATCTTCTAGTAGGGCGGATGAAAAAATGTTTGTTATATTTTTATTATCCAAATCTAAAGGATTATACATTAAATTATATGATCTAATTGTTCCTATATAAAAACTGAAAATTACTCCGAAAATCAAGAGAATTAATAAACAACTGTTTTTAAATTTCATTTTTTGTTCTAGTATTTCCTATTTTTTTTATTATAAGATATAAATAATTTTTCTTAAAAATCTATCTACTCCAATGTTAAAATACTCATATGATTTGTTCAAAATTGCATTAATATTGTGCTATTTTAGTAATTCATGTTATCATTAAGTAATACAAATCTAATCTACCTAAATCCTGCATTTTCTGGAAAATATTTAATATTCTTTGATTTAAAAAAAATCAAAAAATTAATTATTGTAGGTAAAGATTAGTGCATAATAGTTTAAATGACAATGATGAGCAAAAATGAAAATCAGAGAAAAAAATTCTTTATTTATGATTAGTAATTCTATTTAAAATCCAAGAATTGAATTCACTGGCGATTTTGAGTGCATTATCAATTTCACCTTTGACAAATGGACCTTGTGGCGAGCTTACTCTGGCTGTTATCCATTTAGGAAAAGTTTGTAAAATTGCAGGTGATCGACTCATTTTTTTCCAAAAACGCTTTGCATATCCTTGAACTTTCTCTGTTGGTAAGCCGTGAGTGAGAAATATTATACCTGTTGATATTGTTTGATTTGATTTTTGAAGTAAAGTTGATAGGTTTTTTAACCATTTTTTAGAAGCAAGTGCACCGCGAAACATGCGAATAGCACCACCTAAAATCAATACATCTGGAAGATTTTGTGCAATAATTTCTGGAGAGATTTCGCTAATATGTCCCATCTTCACTTCAGCATTTGATGAAAAAGTGTTTCTTAATTGTTCGGCTAATTTTTTGCCATTTCCATATTTTGAATCATGTAATATCCAAATTTTCATAAGATTCACTTATTTTGAAATAAATAAGGAAAGATAAATAATTTCATGGATGCCATTTACTATCACTTTTTGATAAAATACTAATGTGAAAATTGGTCACAAAAGCGTAAAATCATAAAATATGATAAATTCCATTTTTTGAGAGTGATTAAGGTTCAATGAGTCCACAATACCATAATCGAGAAAAGGAGTTTAAAGATATTTTATCGAAATCTTCAGATAAATCAAAGAGAAGGGTTAAGCGGTCAATTAATCTTCTTGAATATGGGGATTACTATCGAGGAACTGTTAAAATTATTCGTAAAGTCAAACCCGGACCAATTATTTTGACAATATTCGATGGAACGGGAACTATAGAAGCTGTTGCCCACACGCGCATATTTCAGCAAAAATCAAATGAATTTGAAGCAGTAAACGAAATTTCTGAAAGTGATTCTAAAATATATTCATTTGGAAATTTACAAATTAAAGATAGTCGATCAAAATCCAAACTTTCGTCTAATTCATCACTTAATAAAGATAAAATTCAATCAAATTTGAATTCTGCTGTATCATCTAAAGAAAACGATAGCCATCCGTTAACTGAAGATGAAGTAATAGAAGATTCAATTGTTAAGATTTTTGGAAAAGCTACATTTCATAGAGATCAATTAGAGATAGAAATTAAATCAATCCGTTCTTCAAATATGGATTTTGAAGAATTATTAAAAAATAGAAGCAAACCTCACCGAACTACATTTAGTATTGAATCAGAACGATATGAAAGTATGAAGGAACGTTTTATATCGATCGCACAGCGTATCCGTCGCGCTATTATGGATCAACAACCAATTTTAGTGCGCCATCATAATGATGCTGATGGGATATGTGCCGGTTTGGCTGTTGAACAAGCAATTCTTAACGAAATGAAAAGAAATAATATTGATCCGAAAAATAAGCTATATCGAAGCCCAAGTGTTTCTCCATTTTATGATCAAATAGATTTATTTCGAGATATAAGCAAATTTAATAGATATACAAATCATTTTGGTGATAAGTCTCCTTTAATCCTTCTTTTGGATACAGGATCAACTCCTGAAAATTTGTTTGCTCTTCAGGTTCTCAAAAGTTTTGCCTATGAATGTATAGTTGTGGATCATCACAATCCAGGAGAAATTATTGAAGGAAAAAGTGTGATCTGTGATTATCTTCAATTTCACTTAAATCCATATCTTTTTGGTTGGGATTCTCAAACAAGTGGTGGTATGTTGGGATACGAATTAGCGCGGTTTATTGATGAAGATCTCGATGCTCCTTTATATCCTGCAGTAGCAGGAGCGGGTGATCGATGTGAAGGAGAAGAAATTGATAAGTGTATTGAAAAATCGGGAAAAAGCCGAGAAGAACTTTTAGATATGGCTAAAGTTATTGATTATTTAGCCTTTCACTTCAGATTTGAAGATGGAGAAGGGGTCTATGAACAAGTTTTTACTAATGATAAAATGGTGCAGTTAGTGGCTCAAGAGGTAGATCGATATTTTGATGAAGCATTGAACCGAATTTTGCCTCATATTCAAATAAGTGATTTTACTGCTGTAAAAGTTGTAACTTTAAACTTGGAACAATTTACTCAGAGAGGAAAATATCCCCCACCAGGAAAAACTCTTGGATTAATTCATGATCATATCGCAGCTCAAACTGACTCCAAACCAGTTTTTTCCATAGGTTATTTCAGTGATGGGATTATTATTAGAGCAACTGAAGCACTCCTTCCAGTTCCTGAATTGTTGCTCTATTTACAAAAGCAATTTCCCCTCGCGGCTATAGAAGGAGGCGGTCATGAGCAAGCAGGGTCTATTAAATTTTTAGAGCTGTATGGACAAAAAATCCTAAATGCAGTTAAAATGAAATTAAAAGAATTGAATAAAGATGTGGAATGATTTGAATCTTGAATCAATACGATTACAAGCAGTAAATAAGAAATATTTTTACAACTTTTAAGAAAATTCTTATATAATTCTTCTATTATTTCTGCATTCTTTTTTGTATTTTTCTTTCGTTTTAAGTACAAAATCATATCAAAATTGTTATGATTTTACGGTAAATATAAATAATTGTAATTATCATGATTATATAGGTAATCAATATTGAATCGGTATGAACTCTTTCAAAAGTTAGAAAAAACAAAAAAAAATGTATTTACACCGAGAGAACTCTCTCATCTTGCTGGAATTAAACCTCGATCTGCTTATGTTCTTATTAATCGGATGAAACAGAAACAACAAATTTATTCTGTATATAAAGGTAAATTTGCCTTAATAGACGATCCACTCCTTATAGCCACACAACTTTACCAACCTTCATACTTTTCACTTACAACTGCATTATTCCTTCATAATAGGTTCGACCAAATTATTAACGATTATTATGTCATTACTTCTAAAAAAATTCACAGTCCAACTCGAATTCTAAATCAGTATAATGTTTATTTTTTAAAAATTAAACCCACTCTCATCTTTGGATATCGCAAAATCTTCTATCGTAATTCTTTTTATTTAGTAGCAGATCTTGAAAAAGCAGTTTTGGATGCATTATATTTACCTAGTTATATCCATATAAACGATTTGCTTTCTGCTCTTCAAAAAGGATTTAATTTAGAATTAATTGAAAGATATGCACTTCAAATGAAATCTGAAGCAGTAATCAGTCGTTTGGGGGTATTATTGGATTATCTTGAAATTCCAACCTCGTTAAAAAGAAAATCAACCACAGTATATAAATTAGTTCCTGATAATAGTTATAAAGGAGTTTTCAATCATAAATGGAGAATATATGTAAATAAGGAACTTGGAGTTGATAATCAATGATATTGCGTGAAGAATTAGAAAAAATTGCTCGGATTAACAAAAAAAGCTTATATCACCTTGAAAAATCTTATCTTCAGACGATTGCCTTACAAGCGATTTATTCAAAAACTGAATTCGTTTTTAAAGGAGGAACTGCTTTAATGATGTTTGCCCATCTTCCCCGGTTTTCAGAAGATCTCGATTTTACTTCATTGAAATCTGAAACCACTACAATTAACAAAATTTCAAAAATAATTCAAAGTGAATTAGCAAATTATGGGATTTTTTCAAATATTGATACTATAAAAGAAACTGATATTAGCAATTCTTTTCGGATCGGGGCAAAAGGTCCATTATATGAGAGTGAAAAAAGTATAAGTTATCTAAAAATTGAAATAAGTTTTCGAGAAAAAGTAATACTCCCAGCAAAAAAGGAATATTTTCAACCCATTTTTCCAGATATTCTCCCTTTTTTTATATCTTTTATGGACTTACAAGAAATTTTGGCAGAAAAAATCCGTGCGGTTATGAGTAGAAAACGTACTCGAGATATTTTCGATCTTTGGTTTTTACTGATAAAGGGAGTAAAATTTAATTTGAAATTGGTTCAATCAAAACTAAATTATTACAATATTCGATGGGATCTAGATAAATTTCTTGAATGCTTGAATTATTCTCAAAAGAAATGGAAACGAATTATTCAGCCAATAGTATGGCAAAAAATTCCACCATTTAGCCAAATATCTAATCAAATATCTGAAATCATAAAACACCAAATCTAAATTTTACTTCCAACTAAATTTCGTTAGATTATTTTACATTAAGAAAAAAAAATCTATTTTCGCTTTTTTTTATATAATATTATAATTACAGCTGGAATCAAAGCAAAAAGGCTAACCAAACCTCCAAAGATAAAAATTTCAGATGTAGGGATATATCCTCCTTCTTGTATTATACTAGGAATTCCATAACGATGAATTACTGCATTTCCAATAATTGGTCCAAAAATCATAGGGATTGCTACAAAAGCTACCATCCGGACACCTTGGAACTTTCCACGATCGCTAGGTGGATATAAATCTTGAATCCAGGATTCCAACACGATACTGTTTATCATTTGAAGGGATAGGATCACTGAATATAGCAAGATGATGGGAATTATCTCCTTGATCAATGCAAATAATAGAGATAATATGCTATTACTAAGAATTGTAATAAGCAATACAAAATCTCGAGGCATTCGGTGGCTAATTAATCCATAGATTACAGAAGCGATTGCAGAAATAAGAATAACCACACCGCCTACAATCGATACATCTCCTTTAGAAAAGCCCAAATAATTTTCTAAATACACAAAAAGATATGGTGCTGAAACTTGCCCTCCAATATTGATTAATGCCATAGTGGAGAGTAATACATAAAGTAAAGGGTGATGTTTTATCGTGTTTGGTCGAAAAGCGTAGATAATATCTTTCCAAAATGACTTTTTAACTCTTTGTTTATTTACTAACTCTGATTTTTCAGTAACTATTTCATAATCTGGATAATTTTGCGGAGGTTCTTTAACTAGAATCCCAGCAATAAAACCTGCAATAGAAACGATCCCTCCCAAAAAATAGAAGAAGATAAAATATCCATATGCATCAATGATGAATCCGGAAGCCCCAATGGCTATCAAATTAGCAATTAAAGTAGTCATCATCAGAATTCCTTGGACTCTACCGCGATTTGTATGATCTGTGATATCCGTTATCCATGCATTAAAGCATGCATCATTAGCAGTAGAACCAAAAATAGTCATAACTGCATCCATGAAAACAACCATAAAAACCGCCACGCTCAGCTGTTGAATTAATTCCACCATAGGAAATAGCGCAGTTATAATTCCCCATAGTATATAACCAAAAAGTATGTAAGGTTTTCGTTTTCCCATTTTTGATTGTGTACGATCACTTAATGCACCGATTAAAATAGTGGTAACAGTAGCGGTAACAGCACTAACTGCAACCATCCATGCAACAGGAGTAGGATCTTCTGTGATTTCATCATACACAAAAACATTAAACCACGAATTTTCAACCGACCATGCTAATTGTCCAGCAATGCCTAAAATGGTTATGACTAACCAGGTTTGTATTCCTATGGGAGTAACCCTTGTATTTTTTACTAAATTCTTTCTGTCAGTGAATGTATTTTGTTCGTTCATTACAAGAATCTTGCTTGAACTTATATAAAAAAGAAATGGTTGAAAAATATTCTGATTTTAATTGCATTAAATGTGAATGTGCGAATAAGTTTTAATCCTTTATTATTATAACTCCCAAAATTTTATTATTCAGGTACAATTCTCCACCAAATTCGCTGTTTTATACTAAAAGAAGGGTATAGCTCATGAAAATTGGAATAAAAAAATCAAAAAAAAATTATTCGCACCATTGATATTAATTTCAAAAAAGATTGCCAATTTTTTTATATATTTCAAGTTTTCCACTGCATTGGTTCTGGTTCCATAAAAATTATCAATAAAACCAAAATTAGGATAATTAAAGCACCATAACCATAGGTAAAGAATTCAAGAAACACTGCAAATGCTAAAATTTTTGGAATTCTGTAATTACCTACAGTAAATACGTCATTTTTAATCCCATGCCAATCTTTTTCTCCGCATTTTTTAGCAAATGGAAGAATTGCAATTAAAATTAACCCTGCCATAACCACAGCTGAAATAAAAAACCAGATTATTGCAAATCGTGCAACAGCAATTTGATGTTCATATTCTGCTTTAAATACATCATAAAACAATACATTTGGAGATAATAGATCAAGTGCAGCTTTGGCATCATTCAATGCTTTAAAATTGCTAATTACAACAATTGTTTGAATTATCAATGTCAAAACGATAAAACCCCAAGAATATTTACCCACGATAGAAATAATTGGTTCATATTTCTTCCAATTTTCTTCACGCCTATTTATCAATTTTTCATTCGACATTTCTTTTTACACCAAAGATAATTTACTTAAATTAATTTTTAATGACGATTTAGTTATTTCTGTTGAACATTAAATGTTCAAAAATTAATTAAATAAACTTATTTTTAAATATATTCAACCTTTTAATAACTTTTTTCGATTAAATAAAAATAAAGTAATCTATGAGTGTGTGGATTTGTTTAATAATATCCTAAATTAAAAGAACAATAAAAATTCAAGAGTTTTTTTTCTTATCTTTATTTTTTTTCGCACCATAAGCCCCAGCAAAAGAGATTTAACTATTTGGATTCTTAAGAAAAAAATGAAATTTGTATCTAATACATACAGATTCTATATGATTTAGATTATTTAGGTCAATTATTATCGTATGGTTACTACGTTTGACACTTTCAGATTGGGATTAGTGCGAATAAGTTTGGGTATTATGGATAACCTATGCAAGATTTTTTAAAATCCTTCAGATCATCGAATTCTACTAAAACTTCTTACATTTTTTTTTTCATAAAATACTCTTTTCTTTTACTTTTCGATACTTATATTTTAATTTTCCATAATTCCTTTAGGCAAAGATTTTTGCTGCAAAAGACTTAACTGTGGAGTAATCGAAATCGAAACGGTTAAAAAGGTAAAACCTAGTAGAATCAGGTAATTCGCAATTTTGAAGTATGCGTCGATTTTAAAGAATATGGAAGATAATAGATTTAGAAGATAAATTTCAAAAATATTTCCTCCGACATATCCAAAAACAAGAGAAATCAACGCTAATAAGCCCAATTCAATTAATATTTGCATTATAACTTGGTATTTTGAGAATCCAAATATTCTTTGCAAGGAATATTCTCGCTCCCGCTCTAGAATAATAATAGTGGCAGTAGAAAAGATTGAAAGAAAAGAAATATTAAATCCTAAAATAGCCATAACTTCCACTACCAAAGTTTGGGTAGAGATAATGACATTCATCCGTTTTTCAAGCGTAGAAGATTGTACCGCCATAGAAATCGAATCTTGCATATTTAAATAGTTTAGTACATCTTTCCCTTGCCCTTCTTCTGTTACAGCAACCATTCCATTAATTGGCATAAACCCTAGTACTTCTTCAAGATAAGGTAATTGAATATAAACGGATAGGGGAGTTGCCATATCGCGGGTTAATCCTACAACAGTAAAATTAATTTGTTTAAATTGAAAAACAAAACTAAATTTATCTCCAATTGAATAACCCAAATGTTCTGCTAAATATTGAGACATTATGCATTCTGATGAATTAGAAGAAGAAAATGTGGATCCTTCTTGCAGATCGATCCACATCAATTCTGAGTCTGCAACAATTCCAACTATCATGGCAAGCTTATTATAATGTTCATAAGGTTGAATATATGTCTCTAATATAGGTTCAGCTTCTTTTATTCCATCATATTTACTAAGATTATCAAATATTGTCTCATTAAAATCATAGTTAGTAAACACGCCTTTAATATCCCATTGAATATTTTGAAAAAAATCATCTTGAGTCTGATTAAGATTAGTTTGTACAGCCATTAATGAGAAAGACAATATTACTGAAAAACAGAAAGCTAAAGCAGTAAAAATACTTCGTAAACGATTTCGGGAAATATTGCGTATTGCTAATTTTCCTTGAAGAGGTAATTTTTGAATAAAATGATCAAGAAATCTTCGAGGTTTCATTTCAAACTCTTTTTTTTTTCCCCTAATAGCTTCATAGGGAGTCAGTGAAACATTTTCTTTTGCAGCCAAATAAGTAAAGAATAATGAAATAGTACAAGCCAAAGCAATGACTTCAGTAATTGCAAGATTTGAAAATGCAGGATAAACAACTATAAGCCCCCATTGAGAACCAAGAAAACTTGAGAGGTAATTTAATAGAAACCAGGAAAGAACAATACCAGATACAATTGCAATAATTAAAAGAATAATAGTCCTGAGAAGAAAAGCCTTCATAATCTGCCGAGAAGAAAAGCCAAATGAATAGAGCATTCCAGTTTGTTTTCTTTGTTCTACAGCATAACGTTTAGTAATAATATAGATAACCAATCCAATAATAATAATAATTTGTACAACAGCGATATTTAGATATTTAGAAGTAAGATTAAGAGTATCAGATAAAGCAGCATTCAATCCATTTTCTAAAGTATGCCATTGAACAGTGTATGGAATATTGTGCATTACAAATTCATCCCGTAATGCTTCAGAACATGAAAGAATTTCATCTTTGCTAATATCGGTTGCAAAAAAGATAAGAATATCATTTATTAGTGGAGCCGGAAGATCAAAAAGTGCACGAAAATCAGTCTCCTCAATATAAACAAGTCCTTCTTGAGACAAATCATAGCTTAAACTGTCAATTGCTTCAACAATCCCTTCAACATAATAATTCTTAAATTCTCCATGATCAAACAAAAATAGCGAATCACCAATTGTTACATTTAAGTGTTCTGCAAAAGATTTAACGATTATTGCTTCATTTCCTGAAATATTCCATGTTCCTTCTTGAATTTTTATTTTATTCAATGCTAATTCTTCTTCAGGATTAATCCCAACAACATTTAATTGGTACCATTCTTGTTTGTGAAATAACTTAGTGTTTGATATCAATCGCGAGGCTATAACATCAGGGTATTTACCTAATGTATCTTTGATCGTTTCATTAATTATATCAATAGTTGATGGTGGTGTACCTGTAAATCGGATGTCCAATTGCGCTAATTTATATTCTTCATTATTATTATTAATGGAATATTCCATTGAAGGAGCAGTAGATAAAAGAGCAATTGGAAAGGCAATAACGATTAAGAGAGAAATATATGTGATAAATGATCGAGAAAAATTAAAGTATAAATCACGAAATACTGCTTTGTAGATTTTTTGCATTAATTTATCGCCTCGATTTTTTCATAGTTTATAGAATCTGAAACAATCGCCCCAGAACGCAATTCGATTATACGATCGGCATATTTAACCATTGTTGGATCATGAGTTACTAAAATAACAGTAATTCTTCGTTCTTTAGCAATTCTTTGAATTAGTGACACAATTTTTTCTCCAGTTTTCTGATCAAGTTGACCTGTAGGTTCATCAACTAGAAGAATATCAGGATTTTTTGCAAGGGCACGAGCAATAGCAACCCTCTGTCTTTCTCCTCCTGAAAGTTGTGATGGAAAATTATGAATTCTATCTTTTAATTCAACCATTTCTAAATATTGTTCAGCTTCTTCATGAAGACGCTTTTTTCCACCATTTATTGAATATTTTTTCATTAATTCCATAGTTAATTCAACATTTTCTCGCGCTGTAAGTGTAGGAATTAACGAATAAAATTGGAATACAAAGGATAGACGTTTTTTGCGATATTTTGTCAATTTCGCAGATGAAAACTCTGAAATTTCTTCCCCGCATACAATTATTGAACCATTGGTGGCAGAATCGATACCCCCAATCAAGTTTAGAAGAGTTGTTTTTCCAGAACCTGATGGTCCCATAATAAAAACAACTTGTTCAGGAGGAATTTCAAATGAAACTTGATCGAGTGCCTTAACTTGAAACTCACCAAGTTTGTAAATTTTACTTAGTTGAGAAATTTTGATAATCGCTTCATTTTGCTTGTTTGACATAATTTATCCACACATATTTCTATCTTAATCTAGTGATGATTATTCCTTCTCTTTGTAATCATAGAAATTATCCATTTCTGTAGAGAAAGATTTACTAAAAAAACATTAGGGCGAGTATTAAAAAATATTTCGGAATCCGAAATATTTGAATTTCGAACTATTCGAAAAGTTAAATATATAATAATCCTTTGTATCTTAATGAACTTAATGGATTCTAAACATGATGAAGTAGTTGCATCTTTTATCACCTTTATGCAAAATATACGGGAGTTACTATCGAAAAATCGCCCCAGACTTCTTAAATTTATTAATAAGCAAGGTTTACTCTTTCATAAAGATCCTTTTGGTAAAACTTACAATGCAATCATCTTTATTGGAAAACATGGCAAATGCAAGATGAAAGAATATGCAGAATTCTTCCATCTCAGCCCAGGTACGGCAACAGGCAGTGTAAATACATTGATTAAAAGAGGATTTGTTCAGCGAGCAAATAAATCTTCAGATAGACGTGTTGTAGAAATAGAACTTACAAAAAAGGGAAAAATAATTTATGATAAGGGAATGGAGTTTCAACAAAAAGAAATAAAAGATATTTTGGATGTTCTCACAAATGAAGAAATAGAAAGTTTAATCAATATTCTCCATAAATTAAATACTTCATTTAATATATTCACAGATAAGCAATAATGCTTTTATCATATCTGGTGAAAATAAAGTCACGCATCGTTTTTTATACATTCTTAAAAAAAATCAATTATTTGAAATAATAATTATATTGATAAAAAGAGCATAGAGAAAGATGGATGAAATTATCTCGCAACAATTCAAAAAGAATTTGGTTTCATGGCTGAAATCATTTAATTTGCACAATATTGTTCTTCCAATGATAATTACTGCATTCACCCATCCGTCTTATAAAAGTATAGAACCATATGCTGAAGATTATGAACGTTTTGAATTTCTCGGTGATTCAGTTCTTGATCTAGTTACAGCTGAAGAACTCATCCGAGAAAGCAATGCTAAAGAAGGTGTTTTGACAGAGCTACGAAAACAAATAGTAAATAACGAATACTTGGCAAATGTCTTTGATCAGCTGAAAATTCAACAATTTATTCGAACTGCCGCCAAATATTCGCCATCAATTAAAGATAAAGCAAATATTCTTGAAGCTTTTTTTGGAGCTATTTTTTTAAATTTTGGATACCGGAAATGTGTGGATGTTTGGGAAATGATTCAAGCTAAAATGGGAAAAAGACCCAAAAGAGTTCCCAAACCACCCTTATCACCTGAAGATGTGGAAAATAAAGCCCAAAATCAAGTTTTCTATAAATCTTTAGGGTTGACTCCAAAAAATGCAAAATCAATGTTGCAGGAATTGTGTCAGAAGCAAAGTTTAGAGATCCCCAAATATACACTGATTGAACAGTCAGGTCCTGAACATAATCCGCTGTTTCGAGTTAAGGTATCGGCAATATTGTTTGCGGGACCTCCACAGTGGGTGCGAATGGCAATAGGTGAAGGCTCAAATAAAAAAACAGCAGAAATCAATGCCGCCGAACGTCTTTGCGATCAAATTTTTTTAGAATATATTCCAATGTCGTAATTTACAATAAGCATTGATTATATCCCGCAAATCCAGAAATTTTATCATATTTACTAAATTTGATTGCTTCTTCATAATCCAAAAGATTATTATCAATTAAATATCCATGAATGCGATGATTGATATGCAGAAGATTATTTTTAATTTAGCTATTTATTATTGAAGAAGAAAAAGGATTAATGAAGTTATAATCGCAAATAATTCGGCCATTCTTTTGATTCACAGCTAAAAATAATGTATTCATGTAGATTCTTTATCTTACATTGAGATAAAGGCTAAATAATAATAAAAAATGATACTTCCAAAAAAAAGCTTAAGAATTATATTGAATTTTCTGAAAATTGTCTAATTCGAATTTAGAAAATCTTATCTTTTATATATTAAACGCTTTTTTAAAAATCATTAAGATTTTTCAGAGTTAGATCCTAAAGATGTTTCCTCTTTTTATGTAAATAAATTTCCTATAAATTTCAATAAAAATATTATTTCATTTATAATTATTTCAATTTGGGTGTGATTTTATTATATATGAGGTTTTGTCAATCTTGAATTCAGTGCTTGTAAGGTTATGGTTAAAAGGGAAATACATTTCTCCGTTCGAGTACTTTTTTCCAAAGAATACCTGACTACAACCTGGAAAGAAATACAAAACTTCTTCAATTTTGGCTAAAACTTGAAAAAGTTTTTTTAAAAAAGGTGAAGGACGGAAAGAATCCAAATATACACTAGGAATTATATTTGTTATCGAATGTATTGGCCAAGATTGTTCTATAATTAAATTTTTCTCTTTTAGGTGATTTATGAACGATTTTTTTGTAAATAAAACTAAATCCATATTAATCGGTTTCTTTTTTTCTCCAAACGGAAAACGTATTTTTACATTTTCTGATGGCTTCCTAAAAATAAGTTTGAGTCCTTCCCAAATATTATTGCTTAATCCAATTTTTCCTTTAATAAGACCATCAAGAACAGTCCAGAAAACATCCAAATTCCATCTCATATCTACCTCAATTACAAAAGTACCATTTGGTTTTAACACTCTTGATATTTCATTAATCGCTTCTTTATAATTCGGTATGAAATTAAGTACACTTCCACAACAATTAATGTGATCAAATAAATTATCTTTAAAGGGTAGTGAAGTTGCATCAGCAATTCTAAAATTAGGTTGTTTTAATGATAATGGTTTTTGTTTAATATTTCTAAGAATTTTATTAATAAATATATTATATTTTTTTACATAACTATAATAAATAGGAAAAAGGATAAGAGGCGACTTGTCCATATATTTTGTTTTATCTTTTGCGATTTCAATTAATTTGTTTGCAATATCAATTCCAAATACCTCACTTCCTGCATATGCGTGCAAAATGCTTTGAAATCCTGTTCCACAGCCGACATCAAGAACTTTTTTTGGATTATTTGATTTTATGATATTTTCTGTGATAAAGGCATGTAATCTGGAAAAAAGCCAAGAATACCAAAGATCTCTTAAATTATCATAATCTTTGCCCATATCATTAAAGATTTTTGAAATCTTTTGCACAATTATCCTCCAAACATATCAGTAATTTGTTGCCAAAATCCAATAATTGAAGAAATGCCTCCAATAATTGGTAATAAAATTCCAATCCATTTTTTTAAAGAAGGAGAAATACTAATAATTGTATATCCATCAATACTTTTTTCAATAAATTTTCTTTTCTTTTTTACAATAGGTGTGGCTAATAATCTTCTTAACATGTTATAAATAATTAATTCTGAATTTTTACAATTATTATTATCATTATTATTTGTTTTTTCAATGTAATTTAGTAATGCGATTAAACCTATTATCGTTGAAGCTGTATCTTCGTAATCTTCCCAACTTCCAACTGATTCTTGTGTTTTTATAAACCATTCTATTATTTCAATCATTTTTCCTTCTTTAAGAAATATATTTCCACTTTCAGCTAAAGCCCATAAAATTTGTCCATTAGACCAAGGTTCTCCGGTCCATAGAATATCCTTATTTAATATTGAATTGAGATAATTTACTGCATTAATTTGTGATTGCTGAAGTTCAGAACTTTCTTGAGTTGTTAAATCATTAGATACTTCATGAAGTAAAAGATTGATTATCATTATATAATATGCAGTATAATGAGGTGATACTACATTCCCTTCTTCATTTTGTAGTGATTTTAACCAATAAAATGCATTTTTTACTAATTGTTGATTTTCTGAGAAATAATTACTTTTTAAAATTGCGATCAAGGCCCAAGCCGTTTCCCATGGTTCATCATGCCAATTGTTTCGATTATTATGATTATATAAATATAACAGCCAATTCATTGCCATTTTGAAATCTTTATCATTCTTATCTCCAAATTCATTTAAACATAATAGAGCAAGTGCAGTATCCCATATTTGTTCATTCCATGTCTTTTTTTCTTGATCTATTTCTGATAATTGCAATTTTAACCATTTTTTTATCTCTATCAACCATTGAGAATCATAAGGTTCTCTGTAACTTAATGCAATTCCGACTAAAGCAGTTGATCGAACATCTGTCCAAAAAAAACATCCTTTTCCTTCATTAAATAAATATTTATAAGCCTTAGTGATTGCTTGATAAATATCTTTTTTGATCTCTTGAATTTTATTCACCATTTCTTACGTTGCTAATCGCTTAATTGTTATTTCAAGTAATTTCTAAATATTTTTTTATATACTAATAATGATTTTCGCGCTTTCTGTTTATTAGGTTTTACTCTCATTAAGTAAAAAAAAACTTATTCGCACATAAGAACATAGCAACTTCACGAAAGTCTGGAAGAATTTTCTTATCAATGATTAAAAAAAAGATGTTAAAACATGAAGGTGATTTTAAGGAACTTCATCACTCAGCGAATATTAAGATCTATTTTAATAAATCTAAAATCATTTTGGAATTAAAAAATCATGGAATTAAGAATAAGGTGTATCTTTCAGATGTTTTTTCATTTTGAAATTCTTTGCCATTTTTTTCCAACCTAAATTACCTATAGAAGTATACATTTTTTTTGGCATTAAAGGTAATGATACAGTCCTTAAGATATGTTCAGGAATTTCCTCGCCTTTATTTATATATTCTGCCACAATTTTCAATGATTGAGATAACTTTTTTACAGGTGCACCTAATTGGTTAATATTCCGGCCATTAAAAAAACCACCCATACCAATTGCTAATCCCCCTAACCATTTCCACTGAATTCGAGATGAAAACTGCTTACAAATGGAGATAGCAACATAATTATGTTCACTTTCAGGAAATCCACAATTTATTATTGAAACAAATTTTGATTTTTTATTATTATCTTGAATAGATATTATTTCTCGATGTTCTTGGTATTTCTCCATAAATCGAACAACTACAGCAGGAAGACAGTCAACATAAAGAGGACTGGAAAGAATAACTAAATCTGCATGATCTAATTTCGAAAAAAGAGCTTCCATTTTTTCTGTTCTGTCAATTGTTTTGTAAAGAAATTCAATTTCAATCTCGACTCCATAATCATGAAGAGCATCTGTTATAAATGACCCCAGAGACATTGAAGCACTTTTTGTTTTTTTCGGACTTCCTATCAATAAAACTGCATTTCGATGGATTTTGTGATTTGAATTGTGAATAATATTGTAATCTGAATTGTTTTGTGAAATCATTTTACTGAAACCTCTTGATTATTTAATCTCATGATTGAAGAGAGACTTTTGCTTAATTTATTCATGAATTCGTTTATATCTGTTCCCATTACATAAATATGTGCTTGTGTAAATGGAGAATAGAAATTAATTGAATTTCGTTTAAGTAATTTTAAAAAAACCTGTTGTTCAATAAGATCATTATCTGACATCTGAGATTGTTTTTGATACCCAATTCCTAAGAGAGAAGGATACTTATTATATTGTTTTTTGTGATGAACTTCATTTTTTACTTTTGTAAAGAATGGAGAAATTAAGCAGATTTGTCGATCTAATGCCTTTTTTAGCAGTGAAGAATAACCACCAAACGTAATAGGAGTGAAATATATTAAAAGATCGCTTTGGATTATTTTTTTTGCGATTTCTTCAGCATCATCTTTAATTATACATTTTCCTGGAGTTTTAACCCAACAATAGAAGCATCCATTACAATAAGCAATATTTTTATCCTTTAAATGCATAATTTGAAGATCTATGGACAAAGAATTAAGATATTCAACCAAAGAATTGAAAAATTGCTGTTGTGAGTGTTCATTCAAAGCGCTCCCATTCAAAAGAAGAACGTTCATAATATGGTTGATTTATGTTAATATATATAAAAAAGGTATTGAAACCAATTGCTATCAATAGTAAAATCGATACTTTCATTGTGAATGAAGTGATATTACTTTTTGGACACGAATTTTGAAAATTCTTGCAAAAATGATTGAAAATACGATGAAAATGGAAAAAATTGTCACAATAAATATGGATGACATTTTTCAATTTAGTCTTTTTTAGATTTCTTTCTATATGCAATGAATAGAATTATTTCTTGATTTTTTCATTCATTTTCATATTGAAATAAATCTTGTATTTATATACCTTTTTAAATTTTAATTAAGTTAATTAATATGGAGATGGCTGAATTCGATATTAAACATTTGATTAAAATCCTTCCAAAATTAATAAAGGAAAATGATGAAATTAAAGGGGCAATCATTACTGCATTATCAGGAGTAATTGCAACACGGGAGGACATCAAAGATTTAATAGAAGAAATGGATAAAAGATTTGAAGCGATGGACAAAAGATTTGAAGCAATGGATAAAAGATTTGAAGCAATGGACAAAAGATTTGAAGCGATGCAAATACAGATAAATAAGCGATTTGAAGCCATAGATAAAAGATTCGAAAATATGGAGATACAGATGAATGAACGATTTAAAGCCATGCAAAAACAAATAGACAAACGCTTTAAAACTGTTGATAATAATTTTGCGTTAGTATTTCGTCGGTTAGATGAAATAAGCATTGGAGCAGATGTTTCTTTTGAATTATTTTGTAAAAATGTAATAAAATCTCTGCTTAAAGCTGAGAATATTGATGTTCCATTTATCGAATCTGGTCGACATTTCTCTGATCCAAATCATCATGTTTTTAAAGATACTACAGATGTTGAAATCGATCTATTTTGTCCCGAACCTCCGATCATTGGCGAAGTTACATATAAAATAACCGATCCCACCAAGATGGAAAAAATAATTCGAAAAATTGAATTCATGGAAAAGGAAATTTTTAAAAAAACAGCTCGAAGATATTTATGCACTCTTGAAATTTCTAAAGAATGCTATAGTGAAATATACACAATTGCTCAAAAACACCAGATTAAAATAATCTCGAAGGAAATAATAACCTAAAAAAAAATCAATAATTTTCTTATTTTTTCAAAAATCCTTCTTTTCTAATAACTATAACTCCAAATATATCTATGATATTCTGATAAGAATTCCATCAAAATGCGAATCAAAAGATAAAATATACTGTGCGGTTAGTTTCTTTCCTAAATAAATTAAAGAAGCATCAACAAAGCTCAATTGCCTCTTTGAAGATGAAAATTTTTGAATTGTTTCACAAATTTGTTGATAATCGTGTTGTGTTGGATAGATTATTTGAAAAAATTTCTTTTTCCCCCAAAAAAGTTCATCCAATTCTTTAAATAAATGCGTATTTCCTTGTGAACGATACATTAAAAGAGTATAGGTTTCATTAATTACTAAGACATTTGTAAGAATTAAAGAAAATTGATCCCAATTAGTTGTTTGTAAAATTTCAAGAGCTCGATCATGACGAGAATCATCAATATCAGTCAAAGCATAAAAAAAATTAGTATCGATTAAAATTTTCATTTATGGCTATTATCTCCCATATATTAATTCATCATCACTTAAATCAGGATGAGCATATCCAGATTTAATCGAAGAATTTCGTATTAGTTCGATAATTTCATCTGTTGGTCTCATTGTATCAAACATAGTCCGTAAAAAATCATCAAATTGTTCATCTGAATATGAAATGCACTTATCTAGCAAATCTTGTTGCGAAATTTTCTTTTCCAAATGTAAAGTAATTTTAGCTTGTAGCTTATCGAGGCGCATTTTATCAGATAATTTTACATTAGCCATAATTATAGGTAGAAAATTCTACTAATTATACTTTTCTATTTTTCTTATCGTTCGTGTAAAATTATAATTTTTCAAAAAGAAGGATACTTACAGGAAAAGATTCCGACTCAGTTTGACAAAATAGGTAAATATGTGCATCAGACATCCAAATAGGTCTGATTTTTTCTTTTATTGATATTTTACTTGTCGAGAGTTTTGAATATTTACAAATAATATCGTTTGACTAAGAACCTTGAAGAGTTATATAGGAAAAGTGCTGAAAAAACAGAGGCACTAAAAAAAAAAAAGTTTTCAGGATTGATGAAACCATCCTATTTCAGATTCTGCCTCAGATCCTCCATAAGCACCTAAATCGGGATTTCCATCAGTAGAATTACCTGCATTTTTTTAATGAAGATGAATCAATTAAATGATATTCGCTATTTAATATATAAATGAATTGATTTTCTGAGTATGTAAAACTCGCACCAACACCACATTTTGACCAAAAAGAGTAGTTATATTATCAAAATTAAAATAACCATTCACCACATTACCCATTTTATTATACGCTTTATTTTACAAGTATTTAGTAGTATCGACCATGTAATTTCTATTTTGAATAGGGATATTGGAGATTGAAAATTGTTGTTGAATTCTAATGTTCAATTTTTATTTAAAAAGAAAAGAAAACAATCATTCAGATAAATGTACGATAAAAATTTAAAATTAGTAATAATACTTTTTTTTTCATTAACTCCAAAACTGATGTATAACGAAAGAAAAAATGAAAAAATATAAAAAAGTGTCAATATTAGCAGTTTGTTCTCTTAGTAAAAAATCACTTGCCACATTTCATATTAAAAATACTCCTGCCATTGAAGAAAGAAATTTAAAAAAAACAGTATATATGATCGATTGGAATAAAATTACAGATCGATTTAATAGTAAATACTTCTATACCATGAAGATTGCAGTTTCATTTGCTCAGATTTATGGAAGTTATAGAAAGGTATTTACTACTGATTCAAATTACGATGATGGAATAAACGATAAAGATTATCATAACATTGCTAGTTTTAAAGGCGGAACAACAAATCTTGTAAATATTATAATATATGATGGTGGAGAAAATTGTAATTATACATCAGATTATTGTTATGCTCCAAATTTATCTGAATCAAGATCTGAATTAAAAGTTTATGTAAAGCTTAGGACATCGTGTAGTTACCAATATGTAATTCATATTTTTGGTGGAAGTCTTAAATATGATTTATGTATACTTTGCAATATTTCTTTGATGAATATTCTGGTGCTTTAACAATTCGTTATATGGTTATTTTATATTAATTTAGAAATTATAAAGGGAAAATTTAACAATGAAAAAAAAAATTAGGACTTTTTTGTTTATTTCGTTCCTATTTCTTATGTTCCTAAATAAATCTCCAACATCTACAGAATTGGACTCTGATTTATCAAATTTACTCATCTATACGACAGATATCTCAGGTGATGCTCCAGATGAACTAAAAAGTTCTACATTAAGTGTTTTTCGAAATATAAATATCTCTTTTTATGAATATGGTATAATATTAAACAATGATTTTGAAAATATATTTCATACAATCCAATTAGTTCCTTCAAGTTCGCAATCTATTTCTGAAATAATGGAAATAATGTTAACAGGTGGATATGGCGAAATAGACCATGTTTCAATAGGAGAAGTAAATATCTCGAATTATTTATACTGGAATTTTTCACAATTCAATAATGATTTCATAAAATTCAGTTCTCATAGATTTAAGCAATTTCTTAATAATTCAATAATGATCCAATATGATCCATCAAAAATGAAATATATTGAATATTATTCCAGAGAGAATGGAGTTGTTGAACAAGTTATAGTAAATTGTAAGACAAATTTTACTGAATCAATCAGAATTAAAATAATCAATACTGAATTTGATTCAAAATATATCAATTCTTGGAACTTTGATGAATCATACTTGGGAATTCGTCAAAAAGAAAATTTCAACAATAATTACTCGAGTCTAGATTTAGATAATGATTTTTTCAAATGGTTTCTTCTCATCGCTGGAATTGGTGCAATTGGATGGGTTTTATTATTTATATATTCGATAAAAAAAAGGAATATTTAATTAAAAATGATGAACTTAAAACAAATATTAATACGACTAAAATCAAAAAAAACAAAAATCAGAAATATCTCTTTTTCTATAGGTATTTTGATATTTTTGTTTATGATTAATTTATCGCTAGACTCTTTTGTATCTCCCAAAAGATTGTTCAATACATTCAATTCAATGTCTATTGACAGCGATCTTCAAAAAGATTATCAATACCTTGCATATTTTTCAGGTCGAACTTCCACAAGTGAGATTTTACAAGATTTTGATCATGAAATTGACCAAATATGTAAAAACAATTATAAATTTAATCAAGAAGAATCCAACAGCGTTCTTTTTTTATTTAATAATATAAAACTTAATGATTCGGCTTCTGCTTATTATATTGGAGTTGAAGATGAAATATTCAATAAGATAAATATTTATCAGAAAAATTCAGATTATTTATTTCTAAATATTTCTCAAAACGATACTGAAAATCCACCCAATAATCTTTCCTTTAAGATAAAAATAGAAGATAATAGTAAAATTTTTGAAATTGAGAACATTACTCAAATATTTACAAACGATCTTTTTAACTATTCAAAATCTTTTGCGAATTTCTTAATTAATGATACTATTTTAATGGGGGATAATTTATTTTCTGTAATTATAACTAAAATATCAACTTATGAATATGATTTAGCTTCAATAATGATCACTAATCCAAGTTTTCAATATCATTTTGCTGGATATCAAGAAATATATAATATCGAAAAATATTTGGATGTAATCTGGTCGAAAAATGCAAATAAACGCCTTTTTGCTTATTTTCTTGAAATTCAATCAAATTTTGAAGAAAAATATACAGATCTTAATATTCAGGTCGAAAATTCCGATGTTGAATCCAGTATAATATCTTCTGAATTCTTTATTAATATTACATACTTTATTTTAAGAATAATTCAAATTATTGTATTTGTTTTTCCTTTATTGTACCTCTTTATTATTGTTTTACAGTATTACACAATCGATAAAGATTTTGAGCAAAATGAAATTCTAAGAGGACAAAAACGCATCGAAAGAATAATTAACTATTTTGTTGAGATGTTAATAATAATTTTAAGTAGTGCGATTATTTCCTTGATATTATTGTTTTCTTATATGAAATTTGAAAATAGGATTTTCTCTTCACCATATGAATTTGAATTTAAATATTACATTATTTCTTTTTCAATTCCAATAGTTACACTATTGTCTGGGTTATTTATTTCTGAATTTATGATAAACAAATCATTGAAAAGTGATATTGATTTTGATGATTCTTTGAAAACCTTATTATTCACAATGCAAAAACCAATTAAAATCTCGATTCTAATAATTGTGTTATTGTTATCTACATTTCTTCTACTTGAAGAAAATGATATAATTATAATATCTATTATCATTGGAATAGGCGTAATAATTACTCTTTGTACAATAATATCGTTATTTTTTAAATATATGACATCAATTATCCAAAAATTAATCCAAATTATTCATGTTAAGAAAAATAAAAACCCAAGTAAGACTTTTCTGTTATTTTCTTTCTGGAAAAAATACTCTTTTAAAAAAATATTCGTAATTTCTTTAATAGTCTTAAGTTTCATTACCATCAATGTTGGATCAACCATACTCGTAAATATATATAGAACAAATACGATGTGGAATCTTGGTTCAACAATTTCGGTATCTTGTGATGCAAAAAACTCCAGCGATTTTGAAAATTATTTAAATAGTAATCAACAAAACCTTGGATTAAGGAATTATGTTTCCTACATTTCAATAATAACAGATTTCAATACCACAGGTTCAATTTATACTTCAGAATACAAACTTATGGGAATCGATTATCAAGATTGGATTGATTTCTATGGAAAAAAAGAAGTACTAAATTTACTTGAATCAAACGAACCCGACGCTTCATTGATAATGTCTGAAGATAGTTCTATATTATTAAGTTATGGTTATAAAGGAATAGGATATGATCTTAAAGATAAATTCTTTATTCCATATTATAACTCCTCTGAAGAAGAAATTGAAATTTTAGTATATAATGTTAGCGCATTTGTAAAAAATTGGCCTATTTATACAGAATATCCATCAAAACTTAATGAAATTCAATCAGAAAATAGTTATTTCTGCATAATTCAAAAAGATATTCTAATCGAATTATTAAACACATCCATGATTAATTATAAAGAAACATTTCTGCTAGACGTTGAAAATAGTAAAATAAATGAAACTAGTTCCTTGATTTCAAAAGAATTTTCATCTTTTGAAGTCTATTCTGTTGATCTCTCAGGATTTATTGGAGTTGAACAATTACAGTCCAGTTTACTATTTCAAATATTTCAATTTTGTATAATTTTCGGAAGTTTGGCATTATATTTCGATTATATTAATGTTTCATCTGTATCTAAACGAAAATCAATTATCCTCGCTCAATTTGGTTTAGTATCTGATTATAGGAAGATTTTAAGAAATACTTTGATTCTTGAATGGATGATTTTTATGTTATCATATCTTTTTAGCTTATTGGTTGCATATTTAATTGTAAATTATGCAGTTTTATTAATTTCTGGAATATCCATTACATATATTGGTTTAATGCTTAAGAATACACTCTTTTTAGCATTTCTCTTATCTTGCAGCCTTATTTTGTATCAATATTTAGAATATCGAAAATTTGCTAAATTAAAAATTAGAGATTTATTTAGATATCCGGAGTAGAGCATCAATGGCACAATTAAAATCAGTATCAAATTCGGTGTTAGAAGAAGAAAAAAAGAGAGATAATTCTTTGATAATTAAGGATTTAACAAAGATTTTTCCTCATCCTTCAGATCCTGATACAAAAATCCCATTATTTGCAGGTGTAAGCTTGACTTTTAGTCCGCACCAATTAAATTTTCTTATGGGTGCTTCAGGATCGGGAAAAACCACGTTTCTACGAATGATTTTAGGAATATCTCCCGTGTCTGCTGGAGAAATTTATTTCCATCATTTTTCTATTCATAAAATATTTCGAATGAAATACTCCGCAAGATCGGAATTTTGGTCAAATATTGGCTATGTAAATCAATTTCCGGCAAAAACACTATGCCTTAATCTCACCATTAAAGAGAATTTATCACTATATCAAAATTTAGGAAAAAAGAATAAGAGTAATGACTATAACCAAATGGAATATGCAGAATATCTGAAATTTTTCAATCTTTCTTTAGATTTAAATACTTCAGTTAATTCCATGTCAGGAGGAGAAATCCAGCGGTTAAATCTGGCTTGTATCTTGATAAAAAAACCTAAATTAGTACTGTGTGATGAACCCACTTCCCAACTGGATGAAGAGAATAAATATAATATAATTAATATACTGGAGAAATATCGAGAAAAAAATAATGCTTGTGTATTAATTACAACTCATAATAAAGCGATTACGCAGAATCATAAAATATATTTAATAAAAAACGGTAAAATTAGCCAATCTTAATTTAATTTGAAGAATAATGAAAAAAAAAGGAATGGGAATAAGAAGTTGGAAAATAATCAATTAACAGAAAAAAAAATAGAAGAATATTCTGCACCAATTAGATTGGAAGAAGTCAGTTTTTCTTACAATGATAATAATGAAAATAAATTTATTCTAAAAAACCTCACCTGGTCTGTCAATCGTGGTGACTTCAACCTTATTTTTGGACCATCTGGATCAGGAAAAACAACTTTCCTTTATTTATTAGGAGGGTTGCTATTACCTACTAATGGAAAAATATATCTATTTAATAACCAAATTTTTCATAAAGGTTCATTTCATCAATACCACTTAAGAAAAAAAATCGGTTTTATTTTTCAAAATATATATCTGCCTGATATGTTTAAAGTAAACGAATATATGAAGTTTGTCTCAAACCTTTACGAATTACCGATTAATGAAATTGATCAAAATATAATTACTACTTCTAAAAAATTGAAAATAGAGCATTTACTAGATAAGAAAACAACTCAACTAAGTGGTGGGGAAAGAAAAAGTGTTGCATTAGCATTAATACATATTTGTAAAAATCCCCTAATTTTACTAGACGAACCAACTGGGTCTATTGATTATAATGCTAAACAAACCTTTTGGGAATCATTAAGGGAATTAAATAAGATGGGAACAACGATTGTGGCAGTTTCCCACGATAAAGAAATTTTCAAATATGCTAAAAAAATATTCATCCTTAAAGATGGAAATCTAAAAGAATTTCCAAAAAATGCATAAATGAAATATATCTTAAGATTTTAGAATTTTAAATCCAAAAATTGGTGAATAGATTTAAAGAATCTCAAGAGAAAAAATAAGAATAGTAGATATGACATTTACTGGAAGAAAGATTTACTTTTGTTTCAACTTGTTTTCAACCACTATTAATTGATTCTTTTTTAAATTTTAATGAATATTCGTAATAACACCATCGTGTACCACTCTGAACACAAGTTCATCTTTCATTTGCCTAATTACTAATTCTTGATTTATCAATATTATAATCAACTGCGAATCTGACAATAAATATGGTAAAATAATTGAAATCAATGAAATTGCTAGGACCTTTTAGTACAGCAAACTTTGGCGTATGCCATCAAATAAATCTCTTTCTACTTGTTTGTTGATAAAAAATGACTCAACCCCTCCTTGTTCTTTAAGAAATAAAATTAAATTTTCAATATGATCAAAATGGGTTTGTGTGACGCTTAAATAAAAATCTTCAATAATTTTTTTTTCTGGAATCCCAATAATTAGGTAAAGCAATGCAATTATCATACCTGTCCTGTCAGTTCCTGCCACACAATGAAGAACTATGTTTTTTTTTTCAGCATTTTGGATCAATTGAAAAACTTGGATCACTTGAGAATAATTACTTTCTAATGAGATCAAATAATTTTCTTCCAAATGCAAAGGTATGTGATAATATGCTACAGAATAATCATTTTGATTGAATATTTGAGAATCATATGGATCTTCTTTAATTTCAGCGTTAGAACGCAAATCTATTACAATTTGAATATTTTGAGAAATGAAAAATTGGAATACTTCATCAGGATTATATCGAGTTAATGTACTACTCCTGTATAATTTCTTGGATTTTATTTTAGGTTCTTGGAGAGATTTACGACCAAAATCCCTAAATTTATAAAAGGGAGGATATTTTTTTTTTATTTCACAGTTAAAATCTTGAATCTGCTTTACTGGAATTGAAAATGGTATAGAAGTTTTTCTAATAAGATCGTAAAAAGCAGTAAATAATTTATCAATTTTAACTCTCATCTCAAATGGATTTATGGTACTACTTGATTCTTGTAAAATTCCAACATATTTTTGGAATTTCGGATTGATAATTAGTGCTTTATTCATTAAATTTTTTAAAGCATAAAGATGATCTTTTCCACCTGATTCAATATAGAAAAGTGTTGCTAACTTATAAAAACATAGATTCTGCAATAAATAAGCGCGATAGAGATCTCCTCGATTAAATGGGGTAAAAAAACTCTCATAATAGTTGAGAAATTTTCTAGCTTCAATATCGAATTTTTTATTTCTTTGAAATGGTTTTTGTAAAGCAATTTGATTTTCCAAATAGGGTAATAATCGCCCATCTTTATCCAAATAAACTGCTTTTTTGGGATTTTTAATACGACTTTCTAAAAAAAATAAGCTAAATTGTTCATTCTGAGCTAATGCTTCAAAATTTCGAATCAAATGTAATTCCACCTTGATCAAATTTATAGGGAGATATATTATCCAAAGAGCCTCTTTAAGATTATGAGTGCCCATTTCATAAGGGATATAATTGTAAAACGAGAGATTCCCAAAGATCTCTTTGAAAGAGTGCACAGGATTTTCCGAAAAATCACTCCATTCTAAAGAATTATCTCCAAACAGATATAGATCAATATCAGAATATAGATCGAGGTCATCGCGCGCTGCAGAACCTAAAACAGCCATTTCTCGAATGTAATTTCGTGATTGAAAATAGTTTTTAATTTGGGTGATGGCATCTTTAATTATATATGACATTCTTGTTTTCTCCGATTTGGTTAATTTTTCATCAGATAGGTTGATTTTCTAATAATTGTTGATGAAATTTTGTGATTTTTTTCCATATTTCAACAAAAAAACGGTTATAAAGAGACGAATTAAGGGTTTCGCGTGGTAATGGCTGAGAATTATCAAAATATAGAATCATATGCGGAATTGAAGCAATTTCCCAAAAATGATCCATATTGTCTTGCAGAAGCTCATTACTATTAAGAATAATTAGCTTTTCGACTGAAATTGGAAAGGGATAGGGAACTTGATCAAAATGGGCGGTGTTATAAATTCTCTTAAGACACTGCTCGGGAGTTGAGGCAATATTTACAATAACATAGGGATTATTGGTAAATTCAAGTGCATATCGAACAGCATGTTTATGGACTCCCACTCCGCTGAATTCTAAAACGCAATGTTCATCGTTCTGAACATATCGGAGAAATTGTGAATATGCATCATATTCTCCCGCCACTGTTCCATCAGCGATTGCCATCCGAATGGCGTCGATGGAATAAATGGGGTAATTAGAAAACTTTGAGATCCACTTTGCAATTAAAGATTTTCCCGAACCGATATTCCCGATAAGAATTACTTTAAGACAAATTTTAGCCCTTATACAATTAGTTCTTAAATTCATATTTTATCATGTTCTCCTTGTATTTGGTTATTATGTTCGTTCAATGGATGATTTCACACATCTCACAATCCTACATTTTTCTCTTCAGCGATCTAACCGATCTAGGATCAAGTAATTCTGTTTGAAATTGACAAAATATTTTCAAAGTAATGGTTGAACTGTTAACACGGTCATTAACCCCAATCTTTCCGAAGTTTCGAGTTTTAATCCACATTTTCCAAATAAAAATTCATATTCTCTAAGGGTTCGCTCTTTTCCTCCCGTAATTGCAATTAAATTTAATGTAAGAAATACCCCTATATCATATTGAGGATTTTCGGGTGGAACTAGCTCAATGATGTAGATTTTTCCACCCGCTTTCAAAACATTACGACAATTGCTAAGAAGTTTAATTACTTTCTGATCATCCCAATCATGAAGTACGCGACTTAAAAAGATGGCATCCACAAATCCTTGCTGATTCTCTTCCAAATTAGGCGAGTATTTTAAAAGTTCATGCAAATTATTAAAGAAATCTCCGGTAATTAATTGAACCCTGTTTTGTCGAAGTAATTGACTAAGATAACTTTTAGCAGAATTAACGCCTTCTTCTAAATCAATTAAAATACCTCGTGTATCAGGATATTTCAAAAGCAATTTTCTTAAAAGCACCCCTTTTCCTCCCCCCACATCTAAGATTATCGGAGATTTTTGATGCTTTTCTCTGGTTTTATTATTACGAGAATGATGTGTACAAAGAGGGATATCAAGAATGGAAAAAGGAAATTTTTCAACTATACGGGCGTAATCTCTTTCAGCATAATGAGCCATTGCAGAATGATAAAGCACCGCTTTTTCAGGATGATGATTGATCCATGTAAAAAATTCTTCTTTATAGAATAATTCAAATGCCGATCGATATTGTTTTTTGGGCATTTTGCTTTTCTCGCCATTGTTCACAGTATTTGCATAGTGTTTTTGTAAAAAAGGCGCCAAATAATTCCATGCATGATAATGTTCTTCACCAAAAACTAAACAAGAAGCATATAAAGAATTGGGATGATCTTTTATAAGTAATTCACCTTTTTTAGATAGAAAATAGTTTTCCCCAGATTTCAAGAGTAATCTTAAAATTATCAAGGCATAAAGAATTTTTACGCAATATTTTTCTTCAATTTGACATATGTCGGAGATTTGATCGAGTTTCTTTGGACCATTCGATAAATATTCAAAAATACCCAATTTAACCGCAGCTACTACGGTTTGTTGTTTCCAATAATGTGTAAATAAAGTCTGTAATTTCTGGTAGTTCCGATCAGGATCAATTTCGGCATTAAATATGGTTTTTACCAAAGTTCCCGATTCATCAATTATACATGATGTTCCTTCAAATGTAACAACGCGAGCATAACCATTGTAAAAGGGTTCCACAAGTTGATATCGCTCCGTATATATCGGTTCTCCTTTCAGATTAATATGGCACCATCCCCATTCATCTTGAGCCTGTGCAAATCCTTTATGAAAATTATCGAGATCATAGTATCTTGACTCATATAAAGGAACCCCCTTTTGGTTGATATGAATTGCGAGCCCATTGTCCAATCGGGCTACCGCTATTCCATATTTAAAATCACCTACATATGCAAAAGTTGTTGTATAGATTTTTCTACCTTCAAGATCGATATGAAAAAATCGATCATTCATATCTCTTACCGCACAAAGTTTCTCTTGAAAGTTGCCAACCCATCGATAATTGTCCTGATATACCCGCAGACCTTGAAGATCTATGTGAAACCATTTCCCGTTCTTCACCACAGCAGCACGATCATAATAATATCCAAAAGACCGATCGAAGCGATGTGGATATAAATCTTCACCAGTAGTAGTAATATGGAACGCACCTGTATGATCTTCAACTGCAGCTACTCCAGGAGGGTGAAAACTGAGCACCTTAATGAATCTTCGAGAATATGCAGGGTTGCCATCCTCGTATTCATGAAGTGTTTGATCTTGTGCAATGAAAAGATTTTTATAATTTATTTCGGTTTTATGAGTTATTTCTCCCTTTTTTGATGTCATATTCATACACCTTTATAGGTAGTTTTAATTGCATATAGCACCATATTTGATTTTATGAGCGGGCCGTCTTAAAACGCATGACTGACAAATTGATTTGGTTTTGTAATGTTTTTGTAACCGTTCTAAAGAGTCTTGCAACCACAATACCATAAAATCATTATCTCTTACTGAACCCCAAATTCCCAACGATTTACGTAGATTATCTGGTGCACAACAAATATTAAATGTTCCATCCCATGCTATCCATGCCTCCCTTCTTAAAAAAGGGCATTCCCATTCGAAAGGAATCTCGCTACTTTGTTCAAATTCTATAGTAAAAATATTATCCAACACTAACTCTTTTGCTTTATTTGGAAAAGGTTTGAAAGAGCCATTTGGTTTATTGGACTGAGCAGTGTTTAATAAATCGTCCCTTTTCCGAAAAGCTTCTTTTACAATTTCGTTCCATCTATTAATTGCATCGCCATTTCTCAACATTGACTGGTCTTCCATTTCGGGATATAATACCCAAAGATGATGCCCTTTTATTCGATCAACGCCTAAATTATACGCAAATTCAACCATTTGCGGAAGTTCTGCATAATTTTGTTCCATAAACGTCATTTGAAGAGTTATACGGCAATAATGCCCAGTAGTTTTATATAATTCATTTCGAATCTTGATAAAATCTTGGAGATCTGCTAAGCGTTTGGTAAATTTAGACCCAATCATGATTTTTTCTTGAATTTCTGGTGTAGGACTATTCCAGGAAATCTTCACATCACTTGCGACTGGAATAATTAAATTTGCCCATTCAGCAGCTGATCTTTTTGGAAATGTCCCATTGGTAGTTAAATTTAATGCTACGCCGGTTTCATGACATAAATCGATTATACGCTCAAAATCATCATACAACAACGGCTCGCCCATCGTTGAAGGAATAATTTCTTCTAATCCAAAGGGCAGTGCATTCCACACAACTTTTTCAATCATTTCATACTTCATTCTTCTTTGATTTCCTTTTTTTACCCTTTCTCGGTGGTTTTTTCGGTTGTATTTACTAAAACCTTCACACATAATGCACGAGAGATTGCAATCATCAGGATTTGTATCAAATGTGATTCGCCACGGGCCAGTTCCCATATCACTTACAGTAATCCGTCCCTGTTGACTATTATTTAGATGAATAAAAAGTTGTTGAATAAATCGAGCATCAGATTCAATGGAGTGAACTTTAGGATGCGCTTTTCCGAGAATTTCAATTTGATTTGGATGTTGGATCAGATAAAACATCTTTTCTGCAAGATCTGCAGCATCTCCTTGAGAAAAAAGAAGTCCATTTACATGATTTGTTATTAATTCTGCCATTCCTCCTTTATTTGAAGTGATTACGGGAATTCTTGCTTGGAAAGCTTCGTGAATTACTAAAGGAGAATTTTCATACCAAATAGAAGGAACGATCAACACATCGCATTGTTCAAACACACAGGCAACATCCCCATTTGAATATTTTCCCATGAATTGAATGTGAGAATTGTGCTTAACTTTTGATATTAATTCCTTGTAATAATCATCGAATTTTGCATGGCGTGAAGCATTAATGTTTAACCGAACGCTTAATTCTTGATTAATGGATTTGATTTGATTATTTTTGATATTTTTGTATAATGTTTCTTGTAAAATCTCGAACGCATCTATCAAAATATCCAATCCTTTTGAAGGAATCGCGGTACCACAGTATCCAAAAACGATTTCACGCCGTTTTCTTCGGTTTTTGCGAGGATCCATTGAAAAATTTTCAAAATACTTAAGATTGAATCCATAATCTCGGTAAACACATTTCTTTGGATCTAAGCCAAACTTGATAAAAAGATTACGAAGGAATATAGACGGGGCAATGAAGAGATCGACAAGTGAAAAAATCTCTCGAATCTTTTTTTCGCGATTCCTTAACAAAATCAAACAATTCTCCCTTGAGCGTATTTTTCCTTTCTGTGTATATTTTGCTTGAATACATCGAATACAACGGTTAATATCCGGAGGCTCACAAATTTGACGATCTCTTCCCAGAAACTGCCCCCGGGGACACAAAAGCCAATAGTCATGAAGGGTAAAAATGATAATTACACCAAATGACTTGGCAATTGAAACTAAACTAAGTGAAAGATGATTCAAATGGCCAAAATAGACAAAGTGAGGTTTAAATTGACTTAATATTTGCCGAAAATGCTCATCCACCTTTGGTTGTTCATGAAGTTTTGTAAACTCTAATTCATCAGGTTCTTGAATGATATAATGTAATATTCCTTCTTTCTCTACGCTTTTCATGTATCTTGGAACATTCTGCAAAGTTCGATAAAAAATGCGTATGTTAAAATAATTTTTCAGTATATTAGCCAAATTGTAGGTATAAACTTCAGATCCAGCCTCATGCTCAGGTGGAAAGCCATGATGCACAATTAAAAGTCGCGCAAGTATGTCATTTTGAATCATTTTCTATTTTCCTTTTTTCTACAGTATTATTTAGTTTTTTTAGAACATTTATTTGGGGTTTCAGTAGATTTTATTTTTCAAAAAAAAAAGAGAGGAAAAAGAATTATTAATCCTTTTTTCCCTGATATCGGAAATTATTTGGGTTCAATTGATTAGCGCGATTGTTTATTGACGCAGAATAGGCGGAATTATTGGGATTTTTTGAATCCGAACGATTATTGTTTGAATTTCTTTTACTCATATTATATCACATGTAGTTTCCAAACTACAAGATTATCATAGAACTTTTATCATTCAAAGATTTTTTATTAAATATTAGATCAAATTTGATCCATCTTTTTTTTAAATAAAAATTGACAAAAAAAATACTAAAAAAAGCCAAAAAAGAGAACAAGAAGCTATGTCCTATAAAAAAATGGAGATATGATAAAAAAATAAAAAGATAGGGATTAATTACCACTAAACGAATTTTTTTAGAAATAGATACGGATTTTCTTTAAATAATTTATAATTTAATCTATCTTGTGGCAGGATCAGACAATTATAATTTCGAAATTTATCATGTGATAATATTTTTACTTTAAAATAATTCGATAATTTCTGATATAATTCCAAAATAATTACATCAGCTTCTTGAAATTCTTCAGAGATGATTATTCTGGGATTTTCAAGATAATACTGAATAAATGCTCCTGGTTCGTCGATTTTCCTGAAAATAGAACGATCACAAATAAAATAAAATAGTAAAGGAAATTTCCGACTAAATCGATTTAATATCTTATATGATTTTTTAAATGATTTGAAACGAACCAATTTCTTTTTTGAATAAAAAATGTTATTTGCATCAATTAACAAGATTAATTTATAGCGGCTTTCACACAATTTCTGGATGAAATTTTTCCATAAATTAGGTAAATAATTTTCATCATTAGAGATATGCGCAAATTTTAAAGTTGAAACCATTATTGATTTTTGAACAGAAAAGTTCTTGTCGATTACTGCATTTTTATAGAGTGGTTTGAATTTGTTTATTTTTAAATCAGCATATAATTGAAATACTACTGACCAGCATATTTTAATGGAAAAAATTGAAGACATGATTTATTTAGAAGAAAAAAAACTATTGTTTATATGTGTCAATAACTAAGATCAAAATTGATCCAATTAATAATATAGTTTAGAAAAAATCTTAATCTATTGAAATTTTATAGCGGGGGAACTGTCATGAATTATAAAAGAAAAACCACAACTTCACTTGTTTATAAATCTGCGATCAAGAATTCACTCAAGCAAGGAGTTAAAAATCTGACAGGAATTGAACAAGATGTAAAAAAAAAAGTGCTCAGTTATAGTCGAAATACTCTAAGGAAAAATTTGACTGAATTAATTGATGAAGAAGTTATAGAAAAATACGAATCTGATAAACGTCTTTTCTATAGATTAAAATATTTCGATGAAAACGAACATTTCAATGATAACAATAAATTCAATCTTAATGAGATATACTTGTTGAATGATTTCCTTCAAAATCCGATATATAGAGAAATTAGCACATTAACTCGAAACCCCTTTAGTGGTCCTAATTTTAAAAAATCCTTCCTTAATCACGTTCAACTTTTTAATATCATTAAAAAGGAGAATATTGGAGAATTCATTAAATTCTTAATATATTTATTTGTTTTTCATGAAAAATCAGACCAATTCCCGAATTTTATTAAAAAATATCAAGATAACAACTTTTTAAAAGGTGTTCCAAACGATTTAATATCAAATTTTCAGAATAAGATGGTATCTGAAGGTTTTTTGTTGATTTTCCTAAAGCAGAATGCCAACTTGGAAGCCCCACTTGCATTAAAAGAAAAGAGATATTTATTGACAAGCGGTGAAAAATATTCTGCTTTAGATAAAAATATTGAAATTTTACTTGATTCTATTTTAAAATCCCAAATACTAATTGAAGATCAAGTTACCCTAAACTTATTTGAAGATGTGGCATTGATAGAATATAAAAATTGTTTTCTACAAAAATCTGAAGAGATCTCAAACCACATCAAACGAATTGCACGTGATTGCCCTTTTCCATTTTTCTTTTTTTTGAAATCGCAGTTTTTTCAAAAGCTCCAATTCAATTTACATAATAATTCCGGTAATTTTGCAGATTGGATTTTTGTAACTCCTGAATCTTTTTTTGAAAAGCTCGAAAATATTATCAATAATGAACCCGAACTCCATCTTTATATTAATTTTATCGAAAAAAGTATTTATCGACTCATTCAAAAGCCTGGATCAACTGATAAATGTTTGAATAATTTGGATGAAGCGAAAAATCATATGGAAACTAAGCTATTTGGAGATCAATATAAGAATAGACATCCATACGAATACGAAATATTGATTTCCCAAAAACTTAAAGGAAGAATTGATTTCCATTTTAGAAATGCAAAAAAAGTACTATTTTATCTCTTTCTACTGACAAAGATTAATTTAATTACCCGTATTAAGGGAAAGAAAAGTAATACTTTGAATTTTAAATCTCTTCATCCGCTATGGAATATATTCTTTCGAAACGTTAAAAAATTAGTTGCAAAACAGAAAAAATTTAAATTATTCGAAGGAACTTCTTTAAGGCACTTGATTATGCAAAGTATCCGAATTTTTGAAGAATTTTGGGAAGGTCATCATCAAACTACCTACCCATATGCAGAAATCGAGAAATTAAATGATTATAAGCAATTTTTAAAAACTTGTCATGAGAGTCAAAGGAATTTAATCAGTAAAGACGAAACCTATCTGATCAAACTTTTTTTACTTTTCCGCGGAACTGCATTTGAAACCAAAAAATATAAGGAAGAAATACAAAATACGAAAAACACCACTTTACTCTTGTTATCATTCGAAGCATTACATTTATCCACAGAACAAATTGAACGTGATTTTCTTAATGAACAGATTATCAAATTCTTCAATAAAGACTGTAATATTGTCCCGCTTAAGCAAAAATTGTCTTTATTGACGGGAATCTTAAAATATATCGTAAACCCAGCAAAAAATGAGTTAGAAACCGAAAAAAGGACCCTTTTTACTCAAGCATTTAAAGCCTTTGATAAGTTTTTGCTGGATCTTGTAAATTCAAGCAACCACCAAGAATCACTGGATTTAAATTGGTTTATCAATTTACTTGCAATTTATTTCTATGTTCAAAACCAAAAAAAGAAAGCCCTTATCCTTGATTTAATCGGTTTATGTTTCTCTTTTGAAAGCAGATCGCTATATCCTGAATGTTTACTAATGCAACTTAAACCCGAAATTCATCGTATTTATCATCAAGCTAAGACGAATCAAATTCATCCCTATTTTATGATTCCCCATTCTTCTATGGCAAAAGTTCTTCAATTAATTCTGATGGAAAATATATACATAAATAAAGAGGCTATTGATTCAGCTTTTGATGATCCCAAATTTATAGAAAAAATCACCATAATTAAGTATTTTTGTGGTTCTCCCCTTCAAAACAAATCCAATTCCAAGGATCTCGAACATTTAAAATGTATGAAAAAATTTTTGAATGATGTTGCGGTTTTTAAAGAATTTCTCCTTTTTATCTATGAATCAATTAAACTTCTCCATTCTATTTTTGAAAATGTTCCATTCAGTAACATTTTTCTATATAAAATTAATATTTTAGAAACACAGAAAGAAGAAGTGCAACAACTTCTTCAGCAACTTAATACATTTCGACTCTACAAATCAGGATTCATCTATCAATATCCATCATGGATTATTTCACTACTTTCTCTTATTGGAGGGAATAATTTACAGTTTTCTCAGTTTATCACACCACTTATGGCCCAATATCATTATTGTATTCCGATTTATGGCCTTCAACTTCAATACGCACAAAAATTCAACAATCTCGAACTTCAAGAAACTATAATCTTCAAAATGTGGAACGACCTGGTATTTGAAACCATCGATATATATCCAACATATAACTTAGGGAAATGTAAAAATCACTGGAAGATCTACCAATTTCCGTGGATTTTAGATATCTTGCTAGCAACCAATCCCCTCCAACACAAAGATGAATATTTATTTTTGTTAGACTATTTTCTGATGAAAATCCCCATGGATAGAGTGAAAAAAGATGCGATTCTGGAAAAAATCCAGGAGTTCAGGCCTGAAATCTTCAAGGAATATGAAACGCTTATATCTCAGATCGAAAAATTTAAAGAACAGTATATAATAAGTGATTACTTTAAAATTTCTTCTAATGACCTCGAACCAGGTTATTCGGAATCTTTAGGTTATTATATTCCTGAGCCCCGCCCTTCACGATTAGCAAATTATCGATACATTAATCTCCCGGATAAAATAATCCTATAATCTTAATTGAATTCCTTACTAAGAGAAAAAAGTGTCTATCCCCACTAAAAATCAAATAAACTCAGCATTTAAGTAAAGTGGTTTATAGAATTTGAATTACCCCGTAAATTATCAAAATCATTGAATTTAGCACAAAATAATCTCCCAAAAAGCATAATAGAGCATAAATCTACATATTATCACAAAGCTTCTTTAATTTTTTTCTCAGAAAATGAAGAAAGAAAAGAAATATAAACTAAAATGGTGTATATCTCAATATTTAAAATAAATAAACAAATTTTTTTATAAGCATATATTTAGTTACTTAGATAACACAAAGAAAATTACGGACTAAGATCAATAATGGAAGATTTTATCCAAATTTTAAAACAAGAAATAATAATATATCATAATTATTTGAGAAACAAAAAACTAGATTATTGCAATATAATAGCCAATCGAATTATATCCAATTCTGTTATCGTAAATTCTGAAAAATTCGCATTACTTGGTTGCTTTTTAAAACAACTCGCTTTTGATTTCAACCGAATAATTAATCCAGAAAATAAAACTGAATTTTCAAAACAAATTGACACTTATTTAAATCAAATTGAAAATAATCATGATATAAATTTTATTTTATCAAATTATTTCGAACTCACAAGAAATGTTAATGAATTTTTTATCACTAAAGAAGAAAGTACTCATTATAAAAATAATCTTAACTTCACTCAATATTCTATTAAATATTTAATAAATTTCCTTATTTCTGAATTAGATGAAAATAACTTTATTCATTCAATCAATAATATTTTTATTGGATTTTTAAATGAACTTGAAAGATTTATCAAATTACATGATTTCTCTTTGAAAGAATTACTGTTAAAATTTATATTGATATATACAGCTAAGATCTATGAATATTATAGAATTCTTATAATTAACGACACACAAAATAAAGGTTGGCATGAAAAATGGGAGATTTATCAAATTCAAATTAAGAAAAACTTGGAAGATTACATAAAGAAAGATGAACAAGATTATATTAAACATTCTATTAAACTATTATTTGAGTTATGTAAAGAATGGAGATTTATGTTTATTCGATTAATTGAACCTGTACAAAAACTAAATAAAATCGAAAGAGAAGTAGAATTACCTCTCGAAATAAAAGAAAAAATCCAACACCTCGCAAAAAAAGCGATCGATGAAGATTTAAATCATAGTGAGGGATAATTTATGGCAATAACATCTACAAATCAAAATAATGGATTAAACCCTACTGGTGTTATTATAGAAAGTTTTCAATACCTCAAAAATCAGCATCCTGATATATCAATAGAGCAGATGGAAACCTTGTTTGAGAAAGAACTAATCAATCAAATTAAAAATGAAATCTGTCGATACAATTTGCCTAGAGTTATCCCAGAAAGAGAATTATTAAAATGGAGACTACAGAAATCAAGAACACCAAAAAAGAAAATAGAAAGACGGGAATCTCAAATCATACTTAATAAAAAGGTTCGCTTTTATCTTGCTATGCAAGATGTTATAAAATCTTCAAAAATTGAAGATAGGGATTTTTCATTTGTAAATATCAATAAAGATGACATTGTTGAAAAAGAAGATTCAATCATTCATCAAGAGGATTTTTGCCAAAAAGAGGAAATATTGGAAGAAATTGAAAGTCTCAAATTAAATATATTAAAAAACGAAGAGTATCTTCCAATTAACTTTGAAAATAACCTTGATTTTTCGAATATCCATAACCAAATTTTAGATTTTTCAAGTGATGCATCTAAATTTACAGAATCTACATTATTTTTAAGAGATTTCAATCAGATCAAAAACAATGGGATTAAAAAAGGGATAGTCAAAAATGAAGAAAAAGAAATGATTAAAATAATTGAAATTGATTCTATTATTGAAGAAATTATTAATTATAAACCAAAACGATTTACATCACAGAAAACAAATAATGTTACTTTATTAGATTTAATCGATATCGCGAATAATTAAAGAAAGTTTTCAGATTTAGGTGGAATAAATATCACATCTAAAAAAATAATTATCGATTCAGGAGTCTGGATCTCTGCATTTGATCGCAGAGATAAAAATTACCAAAAAGGAAAAAAAATATTGCAATGGATAGAAAAACAAAAAAAATATCGAATTTTAATCTCGAATTTAATTCTTGCTGAAATTGCAAACTTTATTACTCGTAAAATTAATTACAAAAAAAAAGAAATCATCAATACAATAATTAATAATGAAAAAATCGACATGTATTATGATGAGGAACCTATATCTAAAAAGGCTATTGAAATTTATAAAAAATTCGACCCTGTAGGATATGTGGATGCAACAACAGCAATTTTATATAAATTAATGAAATGTGATTATCTTATAACTTTCGATAGTGATTTTAAATTAATTAAAGGAATTACTCCATTAGATTCTTATCCGATCGATTTTGAAGACTAATGGTAATATATTAAAATAATTTAGATTTTGCAATTTTCAGTAAGATTTTTGACCAAACTCAATTATTATTCAATAAAATTCTGGGAATGACAATAGTTTACCTTGGTTTTCTGAAATTTTATCAATACTGGAATTTGCATTTGGAGTATTTTTTTAATTTAAGAAATTACTTCCAACCAACCTTTAAAATCGCCGTCAAATGCTAATATATATTTAATCCCATGTTCTTTACAGAGAGCAATGTTGGAACTATCGATATAACTCAGAATTTTTTTTTTTGAAGAATCCTCACCAGAATTTGCTTTTAGAAAAATATCCCATGTTTTCTTTTCTATAGTTTCGGTTATTGGTTGTATCGTTGCAATTTGAAGATCACCAGTAAACAAACTTCTAATTTTTTCCATCGCTCTTGGGTTTTTATGAGTTCGCACTGCCACAAGTGTAGCTGTTTCGGCCATAATTAACATTGATGAATAAATTTGACCCAGTTTTCCTTTCTGTATTTCAATTAAAAGTTCCTGGGCGCGCTTAAAATTTGGATCCTTAGAATGAATCAATCCTAAATAAAACCCAGTATCTAAAAATATTGCCACTTTTGTTTCACTCCATTTATTGTTTGGAATAGTTTAATATATTACATTAATTTTATAATTAATGAATATTAAACGGAATAAATATCAATATCTTCGTCGTTTAAAAGTTCTTTCTGCTTTTCGGTTTCAAGATCCCAAGGAACATCCATAAGCTCCTTGCTGATATGTTGTATCTTTTTTAATTTTTCTTCATTAAATATAGGAATAGGATGCAGTTTACTAATGAGAGTTTCAAAGTTATTTTCGCCCAATTCTATGCAGAGATCAACAACTTCTTGCTGGGTAGGTTTTCGCCCCAATCGGAGTGTTAATTTGGCAACCAACCGATCTAAACGCTCCTTATTGTATATTTTAACTACAGACATTTCTATAAAATATTAGTAACCATTAATATAAAAATATGTTCTTTAAATATGTTTTTAGTAAACAATGAAATTACCTCTGTTTTTCCATAAACCTTACAAGGAGCCCATTATTCTTAGAAATAATGAAAGTCATTTCAACAAGCGGAATGGATATTCACATCCATGCCGCAGAAAAACAGTGCCCAATAAAATATTGGATTCCTAAACTAAAGAATTTCGCGATTTTATTTTTGAAATAATTTCATCTCCCTCGGTTTATTGACAAAAAATTCAATGCTGAAGATTTTCTGGAAGTGCTATTTTTTATGAGGGATGGTTGAAGTAAAAATATGTAATTTTATTATATAATATAAGAGGTTCTAGCAACATTCGAAATATTGATTAAATATCAAAAATCTTGCATCAATTACCCCAAAACCCCTAATCCATCCCAATTTCAATTTAGTTGAATCACAATTTGATAAAAATATATCAAAATGTGGCATAAATCAAAGAAAAATGATCGAAATAGGACAATATCACTTGAGTTTGAGTTCTTGAAAACGCAGACTCAAATAAAAATGTAAAAGTCGTGGTGTTATTCCCTAACAAAATTTATATTATCTAAAGGTTAAAGAATATTGTTTTAAAAATAGAATTGTTGTTATTTATCTTAAATTGTATATCGATTATATAAGTAAAATTAATTGCATTTATGTTTTTTGATTTATTCTTTAAATTTTCTTTTCTACACTGCAAAATTACTTTAAGCGATTCTATCAGATAATACGATAGGCAATTTTGACATAATATTTCGGATAACTTCTAACCTTCCAATCACCACCTGAAGGTGTGCGTTCATTAAATGTTAGAATCCAGTCATTACTTAAACGAAAAAGTAATATGCGATCTTCATAATAAAATAGATCTGCTAATGTTGTTTTTTTAAAAATCGTATTTGAAGTAATTGTATAACCTTCATTACTTAATTCTGTAATAACATGTTTTGTAAAAGAATCTGTATCCAAATTAGTACCTTCTTCTGAAATAATAACAATATGAGTTATTTCCATAGATTATAAAATTAATAATTAACATATAAAAATTTTCTTTTGAAATTTGTGTAAAAAATCAACTACTTTTTTTCAAACAAATTTTTTCTTCAATTGTAGTTCGAGTACATGAAAATTGATTCAGTACAGAATCAATAAATTTTTGAATTTGCAATTTTCCTATAATTTGCGATGTAATCATCTTAATCATCTGATTGTTCAAATTTCATTGATAAACTGTTTTTGCGATGTTTCTGAACATGATCACCTTTTAGTATTAGACATTCTTTTCAAGGGATTTCTCCATTAAAATGCTTTGAATAATCATTTTCCTGCGATGTCGGTTTATTTCAATCCATAATTCATGGTTTAACTGATTGCAAGCTTCATCAATCAATAATTAAGTTAATTTTCTCCATTCATTAATATGACCAAAGATCAATGAATTTCTCTGACAATGAAATTTTGGTAAATAAAGATTGGTTATCTGAAAATGGACTTTTAATTGGTCAAGTCGTTGGTTTTAAAACATCAAGAACAGAATATAAACTAGTAAAAATCTGTGGTTCATTTACGATAGTTCCTGTTTAATTTCTATTTATAATAATATTCATCTATTTGCACCTATTACTGGAGTGTTATCCAGTTTAATAAATAGTTCTACATTTATTTCACAGAAATATATTATACAAAACTTCAAATTTGAATTAACACCATATAAATTCGCAGAAATAATCTCAAACTAAACGATTCGCCATATTTTAATAAATGATTTTTCTTTAATTGAACAAAATATGGAATCCCATGCTTTAGAATTTTCATCCTTTCATTCATCTATTCGAATTTTTTTAAAATAAGCTTATGTAATCAGTTCAATTGCCTTTTTTTGGGTCGTTTTCATAATGATCTTATTCTTTTATAAGAATCATTTAAATATTGAAAAAATGCATTTATATGGAATGTCATCATTAGAAATTGCATGGTATTTCATTCGTGTTTTTTCAATTCCGGTATTATTGACAAATTTGACAAGATTTCTTGGGGTCTTTATTGCTAAATTTCAATTTGATTTAATGAAAGGAAAATCAATTTTACCCGAAACGTTAATTCAAGCGATTTCACCAATATTTTATTACAGTAAATTATCATTTTTATATCAAGGAATAATCAGCCTGCTATTTTTAATAGTCACCTTATTTGTCACTTTTTTTCTTCAAAAAAAAAAAAAGAATGCAATTCCAATCCAATTAGGAGATAGAATTAACGATAGAGAGAGAACTATAATGGAACTATCAAAAAGTGAACAATCACCCAATTTTTCAAAGAATAATCAAATAATATTGGAAAATCTGTATTTTATCTATAAAGATTTAAAACTAGATATTTTAACATTGAGCGGTTTGAGTGTAAAATTTCATTTAGGAGAAGTTTCTCTAAAAATGGGACCTTTTGGATGTGGAAAAACAACTTTAATGAATATTTTCGCAGGAATTCTAACTGTATCTTCTGGAAAAATCACATTTTTTGGAGAAAACGTTTAAAATTGAAACGAATCAAAGTTTCGAGAATACAGAAGAAAAAATATTACATATATTCTACAAAATTCCAATTATAATTCAAGCGAATATAGAAGCTTATCCATCACATGTAAAGTTCCAAGACAATGCTGAAATCTATTATGAGTTGCACCAGAGGATAGACAAAGGATGTTAATCCTAGTTGTGTAATATTTCGTAATCTTTGAAATATAGGTGTTGAAATAACATCAAGCTCTAATTGGGTTAATGGAATTTCTTTATGAATTGGATCCAATATATATTTTTCAGCATTTAACCCAGTTAATGTCCTCATCTTAATGATTGATTATTTGCATCAATTTTTTCAATAGCAATAGACAATAATATAATATTTCTATATATATCCAAACTCAGAGAGTTTATTTAGAATTATTTTAAATTCCTCATCATTAATTTTACTTTTCAATTCTGGTTTAAATTCATTGAATTTTTGCTTGATCATTGATAAATTATTTCCAACTTGGTCAGAGATATATACAATTGTAGCGAACATTTCATATAATTCTTCATCATTGATCTCTGAATCTACATTACTATTTGTTTTATTGGTTTTATTCGTTTTTTTAAACTTTTCAACAAATTCTTTAAATTCCTTAAAATGCTCAATTGCTTTAATTTCTTCTTCATTCAATACATTCAATACATATTGAGGTTCATCTTCCTTTAAAATCATTGAAAAATCATTCATATAATATAACATTTGAGCAATTTCTGAACTATACGGTCCTCGTAAATAAAAATTCCATTTATACGGTAAAGTAAGTTTAGGGGTAGTTCTTCCATGAGTAAGAAGATACAATGTTTTTTGAACAATAATTCGATTTGAAAAACTTTCTGGATATTTGATAAAACATTCTCTGTTCAAAGCATCAATGATAATTTTATAAAGTTTACGATCAAGCATATCTTTATTTTTATCCCTTTCTTCCATATAATTCTATGAGATTGACAGTGTAATAATTTCATGAATATTTTATGATTTTATTTTGATTGATCTTGGTTAAAAATGATGAGATGATCATAGTAATTGTTTAAAATTTAAAATTCAGCTAATTTCATTGAACCTCTCCAAAATGGGAGCAAAGAAACAATCGCAATTCTACATGAAACTTCCAGAAGCGCTCATTTTTACCTCAAATGGTTTTAATAAAAGAGATGATCTCGTAAGTGCTGATAATTTGATACAGAAAATGTTCCTGATTAAAGTAGTTTCTGCTGAGAAATTTTTAAAAAATATCTTAAACATCATGAAAAACTAAAACAAGATAAAAACGTGGTTTCTGCACGCTCTCCTTTCCTCTCTGAAAAGGTAATTCGACATTTATAAGATTATTCTTTACTTAGTAATCTTATTTCCTATTTACTCACAAAAAGCAAAATTAAGAATTTAAGCACCTCTTAAGAAACTAAGGATCAGCATACATGTTGTTAATAAATTCCCGTGAAGTTGAAAATTGAGAAAAAAGAAAATAGTTATATAGCCCAAGGTTCCATTTATTATTTGAAAATCAAAGGTTTCTGCAATGCCAAGCAAAATTTCAAAAATTCTTTCAGGCTATAAATCTTCATTAGAACACGCTAAAAAGTTATATGAAGATGAGTATAATTTGCGAATGGATAACGCATTGAAGTTTTTTGATGATTTTCTCAATAATAAATTGATTGATTTCAGCAGTTTGAACGATGCAGATTCCCCAAAATACCTGCGAATTGTGGACAAACTCCGTAAAATCTCAGAACAAATAAAATTTGTGGCAATAGACGGAACTTGTTTTAAAGAAAAACTGGATCCCTACATCGTTTTCTTCTCATGCGCTTATGCGGTACGGGGAAATATTGATTTAAATACAGAAAACCATTCAGTAAAATATGAAAAATGGAGTATTAAGGAGGATAAAAGTGTTGTTTCTTATCTTCCCGTTCCATATGCCGATCTCTCCAATTTTCTCTCGGATGATGAAATGGGAGAAAATGATTCCCACAAGATTGATTTTATAAACATTCATCTGGATTTAATGAGATTAGCTGAATTATACTTGGCGTATTCTTTGATAAGAACAGATTTAAGACCGAATATAATACTGCTTGACCAATCTATTAGCTCCTCCTTCAACGCCCAAGGAATTGGAAGAAAATCTTCGAAGAATGCATTAAAGATCCTTAATAAAGATCTTTTTGGAATTACTCTTAATGAAAATGATGTAAAAATTGCCTATTCTCATCCGTATAATAATGATTTAGGGATCCCACCTCCGAAAAATTTTAATTTAGCAAATTACCTTATAAAAATTTTAACGAATTCTCCAAAAGGTTCCATCTCATTCAATGAGTTATTAAAAAAGATCCCCAATTGGGAACATTTAAATGAAACTGATAGGATTACCCGAATTAAATGGCGGATAAAGAAATATATTAATGAAATTCCATCAGATCCTCTATTGTTGGTGGAAGAATCCGCAAATCTGTTAAAAATAAACCCGAAATATTTTAATTCTTGGGAAAGGACTTCCCAACTGTTTGAATCTGTCTGTCAATCCCTGTTTGAAAAAAAAGAATCCGAAATAAATTCAGGTATGGTCTATACCACAGTAAAAAATGGAGAGTTGCAGAAGCACTGGTTTACTCCAGATGATATCCGTTTCTTCATAGCTGTGGCTTATCGAAAATTAATTGAAGCGTGTTGGGAACATTCAATCTTTTTAATTGGAATTGCTAAGGATTCATCCACTGCATACTTCAGTAAAAACTATTTTGAAGTTTTTCGAGATTACGATTGTGGAAATGACTTTGAAAAATACAGGTTCGATGATAGTTTGGACAAGTTACCTTGGACAGATCGCTTGTTACTTGAAGGAATTGCATATTGTAAACCAAATATTGATAGCCCTTGGTGTACGTTAGAAATGGATTCAGCAGTTATTACACTGCGAAATTCCTGTCAACATAGCTTGAAAAACCCTCCTGTTATTTATGGTTCTGGAGAACATCATAACATTTACTACCCAGAAAAAATATTTATGCGGTCACTTGCACAATTTTATCTCAATCGTTCTAAATTAATTCCAGTAGCCGGACACGTCATTTTTATTGATCGTTTGCTGCTCCCAAAATTCGACAAAGGAATTGAAACTGTTTCATTGGGACTGCCCAGCGGAATGGAAGTGTTTTTCTTTGAGGATAATTCAAAAAACAACTCTGTACAGGAAATAATTATGTTTCTGCTGAATATACTTACTAAAAATCTTTTTCCTGAAGTAATAGGATATCCCGACCCCCTACATAAGGCTGATTGGGGAGCTAAAACCTTAGGCGAAAAAATAATGCCTATTATCCGTTCATCGCAATATACATTAAAAAAAAACCCACTTATTAAAACTCTACGCAGATTACGTCAAGATGGTGGAGGAAGATAACATGTTTAATCCATTTAAAAAATTAGCAAATAATGCCTACGGTCGTTTAATGCAGATTCAAGATTTGCCAGACGGCTCAATGGTATATGAAGTCTGGTTTGATTACTGCCAAAAATTATACAATCAAATTAACGTGGGATCGTTTTTAGCAATCAAAAATTTTACCATAGGTGAGAAAGCAGATTATATTCACTACAGCATCTTAAAAATCGTTAAGAAAATGCCCAAACATTATGCAATGTTGGAAAATCTTCAAAAAGGATATCCAGCTTTTTCAGAAGAAGCTGCCCGTAGCATTCGAGATTCATTTACAGATCAAGTCTACAGATCGGATGAAGATCTTTCGAAAATTGTGGTTACTGCAGTTTCAACAAATTATGAATTTATTTATCATGATAATCTTAAAACAATTAATGATTTTGAAGTAATTCTCGAAAGCAATATACCCATTTACGGTGAAGAAGCTAAAGTTCTAAGTCCTGAAGCAGTGCAGATAATTATAAACAAAAATTTCTCCATACATACACCTGAAATTGTATCAATAGGAACACTGAAGGAAAACAAAAATATACAAATTTTAATTGACATTGAAAAGGCGTTAAAGACTCATTTCGGAATTTTCGGTTTCACCGGCGTTGGAAAGAGCAATTTAATGAGCACGTTCATAGCAAAAATCTTTGAGAAAAAGGAACACTGTCATAAAATCCTGTTTTTCGATCTCATGGATGAATATCTCGGCCTTCTTTTGGATTTATTCTTTAAAGAAAACCTCAACTGTAATTATGTGTATATTGATCATAAAGATTTAAGCCGAGAAGAGCGAGAATATTTTTCCAACCCTACAAAATGGTCGGATCATATCGCCGAACAAATTTATCAACAGATGGTTTTACCCAGAGATATTAAATTACATGATCAATATGCAGAAGATATTAAGAAAATGATCAAAGCGATGTATTTGAGTAAAAAAGTAAAAGTTCTTGGAAATGTAGAAACAGTCAAAGAGTGGTTTACTAATAAAATGGCCTCCGTGCCCACAAAAATTCAAAAAAAATTCCTTCTATATTCAGAATTGGAAAAATTGCTAATTAATAGAAAAATTAACTTAAATGCTCAAATAACTGAAGAGATCCGAAAAAAAATAATCCCCATTTTAGAAAATCCTCCTTTTCACTCCAAAGCTTCTTCAAGACAAAGAGGCAAACAGAATACGAGCGGTACAACTCATTCGGGCAGGCAGTCCACAATTAACGGGAGATTGGCACCATCATTAAAGAGTTCTAATATATCAACATCTTTTACCTTACCTAAAGATTTTGAAAAAGACAGCTGGAACCAATATCGACAACAATTGATTTCTATTATAAAACGAGAGCAAATCGTTAATTATTCAAATTATGGTGAATTCGTTATAAGCAAAGAACAAATAATTAACGATACAGATGAAAAGTTGAAATCATCGCTTTATATCTTTTCTGCCAATCGAGACACAAAGTTAAGACAGTTCCTCAATGAAATTGGTTTAGAAATTTACGAGCATAGAAAAGAAGAAGGAAAGATCAGCCCAATAACTTCACTTATTTTTGATGAAGCAGACAGTTTTATTCCACAATCCGAAGGAAAAGATGAGAGTATCGCGCTTTCAAAACAATTAGTCGAACAGTACGCCAGGCGCGGTCGAAAATTTGGATTGGGGATCGGACTGGCAACCCAACGGGTGACCTATCTTGATACAACCATTTTAGGCCAACTTCATACATACTTTGTAAGTAAACTGCCGAGAAAATCAGATAGAGATCGTATTAAAGAAGCTTTCTCCTTTTCAGATGAAGAATTGAATGAAACTTTCAAATACGATAAAGGGAACTGGCTTCTTGTAAGTCATGAAGGTTTAGCAATTGAAGGTGTTCCCTTATCAATAAAAAGCGAAAATGCAAACGAACGTCTTATAAATTTCTTTATAGATATTCGTAAAAGATTCCCTACAAAACCCTAATATTGAGTGATATGCTTATATTTAAAGAATATAGTTTCCTGAAATTTTATTTAATTTTTTCAGAAAATTCAGAATCTGTTGGATCTTATTTAGAATATCAACTGTGGTAAAAAGTGGTAAACAATGGCATCCATCGAAACGATACAAGGTCTTCCTGAAGAAAAATCAACTGAAGGTCTTCTACCCGCCGTCTCCATAGATGAAGATATCCAGATAATTGATATTTTTTCAGGAGTTGGAGGTCTTTCATACGGCTTCCACACTCAAGGATTTAATATACTTACAGCAGTTGATTTTGATCCTTACGCTCTTAAAACCTATTCCAAACACTTTCATACGAAATACAGCACAATCTGTGAAGATTTAACTAAAAAATCTGTTTTAGACCTATTCCAGCAGCATAAAATTCCTTTAAGGAATCAATCTATCGATATTTTAATCGGGGGGCCTCCGTGTCAGGGGTTTTCATTTGCGAATCGTCATGGAGAACATTCAAAAAGGGAAAAAAGAAATCTAATCTTCTATTTTTTGTCAAGTTTGAAGAATTTAAAGCCAACCTTTTTTTTAATGGAAAATGTTGTCGGAATTAAGGCGGGCGGCAGCTTAAAATATCTGGAGAAATTTTTGGGAGATTTAAAAAATCTGAACTACGATTTCCGTGAATTTGAAATTGACTGTTTGAATTTCGGTATCCCACAGATGCGGCACCGATATTTAATTCTGGGCACTATTAAAAGTGAAGGTCGAGATTTAGATAAAATTACATTGCCCAATAAGAAGACGAAGCCTACAACCTTGAAAGAAGCTATTTTAGATCTACCAAAAGTGTCAAATGGAAATAAAAAGGATGTTTTACCCTATCAAATTAAGAATTTCAGCCAGCTTTCCGAATACCAGAAATTAATGAGGAAAAATCACCATCATAATCAAGTTGCAAACAATACAGCCACACGTAATCAAACTTATGTTATCGATCGTTTTACTCAAATCCAACCGGGTGAAAACTGGCGAAGTATTCGGCATATGCTGGATAATTATCACAATGTGGATAACTGTCACAGCTCTATCTATCGTCGTTTGCAGTGGAACCGACCTTCGATTACCATTACCAATTTCCGTAAGAATATGATCATTCATCCCGCAGAAAATCGCCTCCTAACCGTGCGTGAAGCGGCTCGGATTCAATCCTTTCCAGATAACTTCGTATTTCTAGGACCTAAAAGCGTCCAAGAGCAGCATGTCGCCAATGCTGTGCCTCCGCTAGTTTCGGAGTTTTTTGCTGCAGAAATTAAAAAACACTGGTACTAATCCTTATTCTTTAAGCATTTTTATTTTTTAATTTTTCTGTATTCACTGCAGTTTTTCTTAAGCAAACAAAAATTGCATTTAGGATGCCTCCGCTTGCACACCATAGACCCAAAATCAATCAGAGCATAATTATAGATATCACAATCATTTTCTGGTAGCAATTCTCCTGCAAATTCCCAGATAACCGCATCATCACGAGCGCGGCTTTTTGAAGATTTGAATTTAAAAAATCGGACAATAACTCGAATAACATTCACATCCACCAAAGCAATTCGTTCTCCCCGTGCAAAACAGCGGAATGCCGATACAATGTAGTTTCCCACACCCGGCCAACTAGAAAGATCTGCGGGTTGAATCGATTCAAAAGATTGATTTAAGTTTTTTAACTTATTTTGAATCTTAACTAAAAAATCAACACGTTTTCTCAATCCCAACTCTTGTAAGAGGCTTTTGAATTGTTCATGAGAAGCCGATTTAAATGCTTCTTCTGTCGGAAACTTTGAAATAAATCGAGAATAAACAGTATCAACTTGAGAAGCTCTTGTGCGCTGCAGGAGAAATTCGGACAAAAAAACGCGATAAGAATCCCGATTCGAGCGCCATGGAAAGTCTCTTAGGTGTAGCGAAGCCCATTCCATGATTTTCCGTGTAAAAAAGGAACGAATGTACGGATCTTCCCACGGATGCATGGGTTTCTATTGGTGTTTGGAAAAGAAAAGGATTTCGATTGCTTTCCATTTTTTAGATCTTTTCAAGCAGTAAAATTCACATAAATCTTTTTACTTTGCGATCTTTTTAGAAAAAATTATGAAAAATAAGAACACATTTTTAGTTTTTAAATGAGACAATAAGAGCTATCGGCCATTTGGATAATATTTTCAGATATAAAGAAAAATATTACTAATTTTCCAAATCTATAAATGCAAAGAAATTAAATGGATATGATGTAAAAAATGATCTTGGAAGATAAAGTTGGCAATTTTTATCGAAATCATGCTGATATTTTTACTCCACTGCAAAATACGCTCTGAAGTTCTTAAATCACCCACAAATACTCAAAGGGCAAAATGAAGGCAATAAGGAATATATTTTTGTCACAAATTTGGTTGAAAAGCGAGCATTTCGCGATGGTGGTGACTCTACAATTGAGGAATTTGATGCGATTTTTTGAAAATTTAAAAAGAATGAAGTCAGTAACCGAGTCTTTAATAAGATTCTGCTTACTTCTAATGGAATAGATGAATTTAATGATGCACTCCGCCGCTGTATCTATTGATCGAAACCTCTAATGTAATTGAGGAAATCCACTAAATATTTTTTGTTGTTTTTGTCGGAATTATGGTTAATGATTAAGAATATTCAATCAAAGCTTTAGAATTACTATTTGATTTGACAGAATTTTCTAAATATCTAATCGAGAATTCAAAATGCATGGGAAAGAATTGGTTAAAAAGAATCATAAATCCATATTGAAGCCTTTTTGAAATTTTGGATATCATGGGATAATCTCGGAATAAATCATTAGAGATCACAACTATGCTCCCATCAAAACGACTCATTAATTCTATAATAAAGGAATCTGCTTTAATTTTCGCAGGAGTTTGTTTTAAAATACCTTTTTTTAGCATTTTTTCTAACTGTTTGGGATCATCAATCTTGTATTGAAGGCTGTTATCAATAATAATTTCAGTTTGAAGATTGGGATATTCTGCGGTTATTTGATTCAACCAATCAATTAATATTTTTAGGTTTACTATTCTTGCTTTGTTTTTTTTGGTTTTAGAAAAAAACGCAATATTGGCACCGTCAACAACAAGTTTATCCACATTTTTTGGGAACTGCATTTAAATACCTCCATTTAGAGTTATTTTTTTAAGCATTTTAGCAATTTTTAATCGAGGTTTAGCTAAAGACACAATTGTTTTAGGATTAAAACAATAAATTTGATCTGCAAATTCCCTAACAACTGAAGTCTGATCACCAATAATTAAACTGAAGATACGAGCATTTTTCTCCTGAATGTCAGAAGTAATTTTATTTACAATTTCATCAACAAAAGCAATTCCATCACTAATAAATAGAATATCTGCACGCTTAAATTCTGAAGTGTTTAACTTTTCGTTTGCTTTTTGAAGGGGAGTTCGAAAATCTGTCCCACCACTGAAGCTTATAGAGAGAAATTCCAATACTTTGGTGTAATATTCTTTTTTGAATTCTCGCCATTTGGAAAAATCCACACGTTTTTTTGATGCAGAATATTTTCCTCGTTTCCGATTAAATTTTGAATTTAACAACTGAATTTCCTTATATTGTGAGGGTCCACTAAACAGAATTAAATGTACATCCCGAAATTCTTTCTTTGTTATTTTAACGATTGCCAAAGTTGTTGCTTTTGCCAATCGTTCAGGAGTACCTTTCATTGAACCAGATGTATCAATACAAACAATTATTGGCCCTCTTCTTTCTTTTTCGGAATATTTTTCCTTATTCCAATATTTTCCGCGCACAGAATATGTCATAAGTTTATGATCCAACCATCGGCTAAGAAAAAGTAGACGTAGTTGAGAGTGTTTTAATTTTACAAGTTCACTGGCAAAAGCTCGAGAAATTTCGTCTGAATGATGGACAGAAAAAATTTCTTGTGATACATTGGGGCGAAGTTCCCAAATATCTCGAGTACCCAAAATTCCCTCCAATCGTCCGATTTCTTCAGCCAATTTATTGATCTCGGGGTGATTCTCGATAATTTCAGTGTATTTAAGTACTTTTTCTAAAGCAATATTCTGCAATATTCCTTCACTAAGATCCCAGCCCATACCTGAAAAAAGTTTATTGAAACTTTGAATAGCTTGAAGTCCCTCTTCAATTCTTAACATAATTTTATCTTCTATGAGACTCATAGAATAAAATGAAGTTATTATTTTATAGATAAACTTCAAAATTTCATTAAACGATTTCTTTATCTGCTTTACTTTTGAAATCAAAATATCATTTTTCATACCTTTATGAAATTCGATTTTTATGATATCTGTAATTTTTTGTAGAATTAATTGTCCCAATTGTGGTTCGGTAGGCAATTTTTTTTTTTCAATTGAATATTGAATGAAAATCTGAATAAATTCTAAGTTTTTGTTAAGATATTCCTTAAATTTTTGTAATTTTTCTATAAATTCGATAGATTGCTCTTGATTGATTTCTGAGTTAGTAATACTTTCCTTAAAATCTTCTAAATTAAAAAAAGATTCAGATATTACAGATTTTGGGTTTTCTTTATTTACAGTTTCAAGAAGATAAACTAGATCTTTCCTCAAATGTTGATCTAAATTTTTAAGATTAAACCCAAGGGATAAACTTGATAAAACTAACTTGTATGTAAAAAGTAATTTGTTTGGTAATTCAAATGCGTCAATAAAGAAAGAACAGTACGTTTCTATCAATTTTTGAAATGTTATCGCCTTTGAATCTAAAGTTGCACTGATTTTAGAATTTGAGATATAAAAAAAGTCAGAATGAAATGGATTTATATAAGCAGCTAAGCCAGATTTATGCAATAATTTGCTTTTTCCTTCAATATCACCATATTTTTTCCAAATTTCACCAATAGGATCATTTTCACCTTTAGATAAAGCTTCAAGAAGTGATATGATAATATAGACGGTATTTAATTCGTTATTCAATGCACATTTACGTAGATTATTCCAAAGAGATGAAAAAATCGATATGGGACGATAAAAAGCATATGCAGGATCACCTGTACACCGTTCTTTCGGTTCATTATTTAAGAATAAATCTTCTATGAGATAATACGATAAATTTTGAAGGAAACTAATTGAAAACTTATTTGGTTTCCAAAAAAAATTTCTAAAATTTTCAAACTTTTGCTGAAATTCATGGAAAATCTTTTCTACGCTTAGCAATTTCGAGGCACCTTTAATTTTCAATTATTAAATCATAGATTAGAGAACAATATTTACAGTGAATTTGTATTTTTTTTGAATTCGAGAGATCTAAATAAGTAATTGTATGTTCAAAATCTCTTCTACACTGTTTGCAATGAAGCGTTAATTTCCAATTCATTTTATCCGAATTTTCTAAATTAGTTTGAATTATTTCAATTTTTTGATTTAATTCACTTAATTTCGATATTTCATTTGAGATATATTCTGTAAAATCAATGATATTTACCCAATTAATGAATATATTCTCTTCTATATTTTTTTCAATTGCATTCCTTCGAGTGTTCAATTCTCCAAGGGTTTTTTGAATTGATTCCTTAAGATGTTTCATTCTTGCTTTCAAAGCAGGAATTACACTTTCATCATTAATTTTTCTAAAGTTGGATATTTTTTGCTCTTTTATAACCTTTCTTCCATATTTTATAATCAATGTTTTTTCTCCAGGTAGCTGCCCTTTAATTTCGTTTTCAATTTCATCAGATGATAAAAATCCCTGAGTCATCGTTTCTTTTAAGATGGAAATTATCTCAAAGATCTGCGATGGATCATCTATCAACAAAAATCGAAGAAGTAACAGATCACTTTCATCAATTTCAGATCTTCCATGAATACACGCAGAAATCCGTAAAATCTTAATAATTCGTTGCCATCTCCTGTCTGAAATGATAATTTCATGTTCTTTTAAACGTCTTTTCATTTGAAGAATTTGATCCCAAATTTCATCGGGTATTTTAACTAAATTCGCTGATTTTTGAAGATTTAATATATCATCAATGTGTATCGTTTCTGAAATTTCTAGTTCATTACAATTATCAACTACGACTTTGCGAAAGTTCTCTTCATTTTGAATATTATCAACTACCAATCTGATGATAAAGCGATCATAAAGAGCCATTAGATTCTCTTCTTCATTTTCAGCAGGTTTTTCATTTGATGCCCCAATTAATGAAATTAATGGAACATCAGTGATTTTACTCCCGTTATGAAATTTTCGCTCGTTAATAATCGTTAATAGAGAATTTAAAATTGAGCTGCTAGATTTAAAGATTTCATCTAAAAATACAATATGGGCTTCTGGGAGAGCGAGTTCAGTTTTACGTTCATATCGATCATTATTCAATCCAGAAATGGATATAGGCCCAAAAATTTCATCAGGTGTCGTAAATTTGGTCAAAAGATATTCGAAATATTTTCCTCCCTTAATGATAGAACATATTGTTCGAGCACTGAAACTTTTAGCAGTTCCAGGAGGTCCAAGCATAAGAACGTGTTCACCGCTAAGAACACCGAGTAATAATAATCGGTTTTCATTCTTGCGTTCGACAATTTTTTGATCAATTTGATTTAAGATTTTGATAACTTTTTCTTTTATTATGGATGTCATACTTATCACTATACATTTAACCTAAAAAGTTATATATGAATATAACTTTGATTAGTTATTTGTTAACTAATAATTAGTTTTCGTTATATTTAAATATTACCAATAAAAGTTATATTTATGATATAACTATATGAAATTATATGGTGAAAAATATGGATTTAATAATCTTCTATTTAGAAAAGTACAAAAAAGGGTTATTTGCAAAGAATTACATATATTTCCAATATAAACAATGCCATATTTTTACAGTTCATAGATTTCTCGATGAAATTAATTCTGAATTACAAGAATTTAATAGAAAATCAAAATTCAATGTATTAATTTTTAATAAGAATTCAAAAAAGGAAAATATCGATCGAAAACAAATTAAAAACCCAGAAATAATATTTACTATTCATTCGGTAATTTTTCAACCCGATCTATCATTAATCAATGATATAAAAAATATTTTAGATAAATATCTTGAAATAAATAGTAAAAAAAAACTAAATCCTCAAGAAATAAGTCAAATTATTGTTGATTTCTCGAATATGCCTTTAACAGTAGGTTATGATTATTATTTCTTATTTCTTAAGTATATCCACGTTGATAATTTAGATATCAAAATAATAACATGGAAACCGAATAGTAAAAAACCATATTCCTTCTCTGTTGATTTCCTTGATCCTGCAGGTCAAATTATTCTTGATTTAATTAGTACAGGATATCATACCATTCAATCACTTCAAATTGGATACTCGAAATATAAAAATCTTAATAAAGAAGTTTCTCAACCATTTATTTCAAAAAATATTTCAAATTTGATTAAAAAAAATTTGATTGAAGAAACGTGGATCAATGGCTTGAAAAATTTTACAATCACATCTAATGGCCAATTACTAGTTCATTCAGAAAGCTTCATTAAAAACCAAATTCAAGATGAAAAATTTTTCAAATTTTTTAATGAAGTTTCAACGGATGAATTAATAAACAATGCTATTATCTCATATAAAAATGGTAATTTTGGTCAATATCAAACGATCTTGGAAAAATTAGCGGAACGCAAGGATTTATCTGAATCCAATCTTTTGAAATTAATTAAAGAGATAAATGACTTTAAAAATGAAGATTTAATGGTTTTTCTCGAGAAAATTATGCCTCTTTTTATTAAAAGTGATACTCTTCTAATGAAATTAGTGCAATTTTATATCTCTCAAAATAAAAATGAAAAAATAATGCCTATTTTAAAAAAAGTAATGCAAATTAATCCAGAAAATCTTGAAGCATGGAAATTATTGGGCAAAAAGATAAGTTCAAATTAAATTATCAAACTGTGAAATCAAATATCTAGAAAAACACTTCCTAACCTATATCTATTTTAATAAATAAAATCCGCAAATCAAAACTAAATATCATCAAAAAATACTCCTTCATTGAGCGATCAAATAAACGTATACCTAAAAGCTATCGATTACAAACGCAGTATTGGAAAAACACAGTGGTCTATCTTTTCTTTATTCGCCACCGGAGCAGGTGCAGCATTCATCTACTCCTTTAAAGAAAAAGAGCGGAATCCGCAACTTTTCATTCAAATCACAGCAGTCTCAATACAATGGCAGGTAATCATCTTTTACAACTTGCATCGCCGAATAAACAAAGGTGTGGCCGAATATTTGGTTCAGTTTGAATCTTCGGTACAATTTATTCAAGATTTTCAGAAAATAATCAATAAAAAATACCGAACTAAAAGATCCTCTTCACAAATATTAATTATTACATGAGTAATTTTGATGATATTGACCGCACTTTACCAAATCATCATATTCTTACAAGGTTCTGGAGGATTATAATTGGTTCAATATTACACGAGTGATGCATCTGCCTTTGAAAAAGTCATGAGGAATGAATAAATCCGATGAGGGCTTACTTGCGAATCATTCACGACGAAAGCCGTTCAAGAGGAGATTCATCATGTACAGCAAATGATACTAAAAAATTACGACTTCCGCATTCCTCTCGAAAATTTATACAGAAATTCCTTCATACGCTTCTATCATGAAGAACAACTCCACATAACTCATTTCACTTTAACCCGAAGCCGGGCCGAACAACCCTATACTAAAGCGGACCTAATGTTGAAAGGAAATTCACCTACAACCAATTCTACTCCAATTAGAAAATTCTATGATGCTTTCTCAACCATCATTCCAAAAATTACCCCTTTTACCATACACTTAACTGCGCTCAAGCAGGCAGATGATGGAAACGGATTCGTTTTGACAGGTGAAGTTGAAAAGCCACACCGCAGAAAAGCCTCAAGGGAACTGTTAATTATCGAGATTAATTCGAAGATTCGCCCCCATTTTAATTTATCCCCCAGAAAATATGATACTCAGAATCATAATTCAGTTCACTGCTACATCGGGTATATCAATCACCACTCCACCACCACCTTCAAAAGATTTTAAGAACTTTATCAGGCAAATTGAAGGATTTAAGATAGATATATCTTATCAGTGCAGCGAAATATGGCTAATTCATCACCGTTTCCGCACGCTTCAGCAACCCCATGAAGGAGCGATTAAAATGAGATTAAACCACCACATTCCTGTAAATGAAGCGAATTTTTTGAGAAATTACGCTTAAAAAAAAACAATAAGGATCTTCGTCTTAAATCTCATTGCGCATGTAGATGCAGATCTGAGATTTTTTTGATTTAAGAAATTACTTCCAACCAACCTTTAAAATCGCCGTCAAATGCTAATAAATATTTAATCCCATGTTCTTTACAGAGAGCAATGCTGGAACTATCGATATAACTCAGAATTTTTTTTTTGAAGAATCCTCACCAGAATTTGCCTTTAGGAAAATACCTGTGCACAATTGATCAAATTAACAGAACAAACTGGAAGTATATCAATAAATCTTGTGTAATAACGAACTATAAAATGATTGACACTAGTATGGCTTGTGACCCAATAAAAGAATAAATTTTAATCGTTTCCTCTTAACACGTTCAAATTCCCAAAGCATTATATACTCTAAATTATGATAAACGTATTGATATTTTTCACAATAAATAATACATGATTTTTTAATTCTGAAACTAAATAAATCTTTGCCAACGATTCATCTACGATATTAAGCAAATACTTCCCTTTTCTCGTGATAATAGTGTTCATCACTTCAAAGAAGAATAATTCCAATGAAATTCTTATGTTTTTCTTACAATTAATTCAAAGAAGGTTGAAAATTAGCAATATTCAAAGATTTTACTTGTTCTAAAAAATCATCGATAATATAAATTTAAATTACTTAATTGAACTCTTTTATTTGTGAATCAATCAGACTTGAAATCCCACTTAGAAACTATTGAAGAACATATTAGAGACGGTAATGATTTTTCTAAAGTAAATGCTTACCGCGCTTTTCAAAGGATTTTTCATGAAGAAAATTTAAAAAGCACTGAATTAAAGCCGTTTCTAAATTTGATCTCTGAGCAATTTGATGATTCAAAGTCTCCTTTTTATAACGAATTGATTAAAACTATTTGTCTTATTGGCCAGCAAAATCTATCTGATATAAAGACTTTTCTTCCAAAATTGGCAAAAATACTTGAATCTGAAGACATCTTTCTAATTATTCCTATATTGAAGTTATTGGTAACTTATTCTGCATCAACAAACCGTGAAATTAATGATATGACAACTCACTTACTGGAAATCAGCACTACAAAATATGTTCGTGAAGATCTACAAGAATCCCTCCTAAATTTCTTTGAAGAAGCGACGAATAAGGGTTTTGGGTTTTTAAACGAATATAAAAATAAATTAGAAGATAAATTACCAGAATATAAAGCCCAAATGCCTGAAATATATGATTTAATTACATCTCAGATAGAAAAATACGATAAATATTTAATTTTAGAAGCAAATCGGAAAGCTCAGATAAAAGTGAAAATGGAAGAAGAGCAAAAAAAGAGAGAAGAAATACGGAAAAGAAGAGCAGAAATCATTAATACACTGCAAGTTGAACCAATAATGAAAACCAACACGACCGAAGAGGATGCACCATTAAAACCTGTCAACAATTCGCAAATCGAAAACCCTAATTTTATTTCTTTTTCAAAATTGGGATTAAAAAAAAAGAAAAAGAGTTAATGAGTTAATCATAGACCTTTTTTAGGAAATCGAGCGCCAAACCCCGTAAATCTTCCGCTTTTTTAACAATCTGCACTTGGAAACCAAAATCTAATAATTTCCGGGCAAATTTTGACATCGAGCCGATTTGGATCATTAAAAAAGAGATTTGCGACTTGTATTGTTTGAGTAATTTGAGGATTTTAGAAGATGATGATATTTCTCCATCAGAAATTAATAATACTGCTTTCTCCCGAGGATAACATAGAATTTTTTCCAATTCTTTTGGATCTAACAAAGTACCTTGACTTTCTTTATTAAAAAGTAATTTCAGCAAAGTTTCAAAATGATAATAATCGATCCATCCACTAGATCGAGTAGTTGAGGAAAACGCAGTCAAATTATATTCAATTACGGGTGACTGACTTTGGTTTGAAAGCCATTTCCAAATTGAATAAATCATAATAATCAGATAATCATATTTTCCTGTTCCGGTATGATAATCCCAATTCATGCTCCCCGAATCATCATATATAATCGCGAGATTTGGAAAAGATTTCATGTCCTTACTACCAATAAATTCAGGATCTAAGGGTAAGGATTTTTTATATAAAAGTAATTCTTCCGAATTTGGGAGAAAAAAGACATTTAACGGGTCAAAATCCATGATATTGTCATAATCAGTCATAATACTTCGGTTTAGCCATATTACAGGATTCTGTTTACTTTTTGTTTTTTGCAAATTCCTTAATTCAATCCGTTGTAATCTTTGTCTGTAAAGACAATCTAGGTAATCAACATCTTCCAAGAGTAATTGTCCAATTTGTAAATCTCCATATCTTGGATATGGTTTATCAATACGATTTTTAATGGAAATTCCAGATTGTTGAAAATTTCCGATATTATTTAATTCTTCATGAGTCAATTGAGAATCTATAATGTTATCATTTATTTCTTTTCGATATTCCTTATTATGTAAAAAATCATAAGTAAAACTGGAAAGTGGGATATTTTGAATTGGAGTTTCTTCGTTTTCTTCTAAATAATCCGCAATGATTAAAGCGTAATCATAAGCCAATTCTTCCCATGATTCAGAAATTGTCAAATAGTTGATGATCTTCCACCGTTGATTTTCAGTTAATGTTTTATTTTGGTTGATTTTTTCCAGAATTTCATCATAAGGGCAAAAAATTCGTACTAATTTATTTAGTAGCTCTTCGTATCCGCTAAATAAACGGGGAATTATTTCTTTCTCTAATTTTTTTGCTAAATTTTGAGAGTGTAAAATGAGTTTTATATTTGTTAATAAAAATAATCCAAAAGAAATATCAAAATTGTTTTGATGAACAAGCTCCAGAAAATAGAATAGAAAAAAACCGTTCCTTACAAATCTATTCGATGGTTCTAATCCGTTAATGACATTAACAATTAAATCTGTAAATTGATTTGCAACATAAATCACATTCCGAATACCTGCTTTTTTTTTTTCATGTAAAGCTGTAGTAATTGCGTGGATGATTTCTGCAAATCGATCATTATCAATTGGGCATTCTTGGGAATGTCCAGTCTCATGTAGTAAAATCTCACCAATCATCTCATAAAATTCTGCGTGAAACTCCCAAGGATGATGGTGATCTAATTCATTAAGAATCGAACAATTTTTTTCAAGATAAAGAGGACGTTCGAGTTGAGAAGTAAGTTGGTGTTCACTAATTAATTTTGCAAATTCTTGGAAAATGTTTATAGAATAATTTATATTAATTGTCCAAGATTCCATATCTATAAAAGCTTCTAAATATTGGTCTAAATCTTGCTTGTGTGTTAAAGTAAAATTATATATTGATTCCCAACCTATGTCATGAAAAAACGCTGAGATGTGTTTTTGCATGATTTGAGCAAATTTTGTGTTTTCTGGTGAATTTGCTAACAAATGCCTATTATCCTCCTACCTTTTTCTTTCAAGGTATGTATATTTTAACCTAAATATTCAAAAACGTACTTTATCAACCCTTCGTAATGAAAATCTTCCTTAAGGGCTCTGTTTCGTTTTCCTCGATCTTTCTCTGATAAAGTTTCTCCGTTTTTTTCTTTAATCAGAACCATCAGTACATTTTTCATAAAAAATTCCAGACGTGAATTAACTACCTTAAGAAATTCCTGGCATCCCAAAAACGAATTCCCATTAAATTTTTGAACCAGCCATTCAAGATTCATCGATATTTTTGAGTGTAAAATAAAGGGAGCAATGGCAATAAGATCTCCTTGTGAGACTTCCCATTTTAGATTATTTAATGCAAATTTTATTGCATCTTCTTCTCCATTATTTTCAATCAAATGATTAATAATTTTTGCGTTTTTTAATAGAGTAAATCCTTTAGCCACGTGGACCAATCGCCTTAAAACTCGATTGCTTGGAGCAAATGTATAGGGACAAATTTTATTTAGAGGGGGATTGCGCGCATAAGGACAATCTTTATCCTTGCAAAATTGGGGAGAAAAGTTTATTCCATATTTTGAATTAGTTTTACTTTTTACACAATCAGAACAAAAACTCATGTAAAGTAATAAAGCTTCAGCTTCAACGCTGAGTTCTATTTTTCTTAAAAGAATATTTAGATTAAAAACGATATTTGATGCATCATTGATTTCCTTCATTTTTTTTTTGTTTTCATTTCGGATCATATGGACTTGATCGTCAATCGTTGGTGGAAAATTATCTATAGGAATATCTATTACAATTCGATCTTTTAATGCGCGATCAACGCGGGATGTTCCTGAATATTCATCTCCATAATTAAGCGTGAGAATGTTCCAATGATAGTGATCCCCGTCAGGTAATTCAATCCCCGCTTTAATATTTTTACTTTTTAAATCGATATTATTCTCCAATAATTGCATTAGCCGATTCTGGACAATGGGCGGAGCCCGATTAGCTTCATCGATTATTAAACAGGGTTTAGATAATAAATCATCTGCGAGTAGTGCTTCTTTAAGTTTTTTTCCTTCTTTTATTGCACCAAAATCGATGTCCATAAAGTCTTGCTCATTCATATCTGGTGTAATATTTTTTCGTGCATAATTTCTTGAACCGAATAACGCCGTTGACACCAATTCGGCCAAATAAGTTTTTCCACTTCCTGAACTTCCAGATAATATAATATTTGATTGTGTAATTGCGCCTATTAGCATTAAATCCGATAAATCGAATTTTAATTCCATCAATGGTTTACTTATTGTAGTAGAAATTACCGCGCGAGTATTATAATATCTCTCCTTCATAATCGCTTTTAAATCTGAGTGCATTTGAACTAAATTTAAAGTTTTTTCCAGAATTTCTTGTTCCATTTATTTTCCATCTTCTTTCTATAAATTTGAAAAAATTTTTATTCATTCTTAAATACTATTCTAAAAAATATGTATTTTGCACAATATCTCTCATATAATTACTAGTTGAATCAGCAGAAACATAGATTAAACAGGTAGGAATGTTAAGTTCGTTCGCGATATCAATTATTTTATGAATATCCTTATCTCCTGAAGCTAAATGGAATTCTTTTATCTGATTTTTATATTTTTCAATGTATATTGCAACCTGTACCCCTAATGTTGTGTCAACATCAACATATTCTCCTTTTTTATGGTCTTTATATAATGTTTCAATTTCCCACTTGATATTTTCACTTTCTGGAAAATACTTTTTATAGGCTTTTAAATGATTGCTAACAAAGAATAACGCTAAATACTTGCCATTTCGAGCCAAATAAGAGCGAATTTTTTTAATAAGTGGAGGATAATATGAAAGTTTCTTCTTATTCTCATCCATCATCTCTCTTTGCGTATAATGAAGATTATTCATATCAAATGCTATAAGCACAAATTTCTCTCCATTAAATAGATATTCGTCTTCATTTTCAGCCATATAGCGAATTCCTAATTGTACTGCTTTGTTAACTAGCATATTCGTGTTTTTATCATAAGTTCTTTGAAATTCAAACCATTTGGTTGAAAATTCTTTGATTTTGTTAATTCTTTCTTTAGATGGTAAAATAGCAACGTGATAATTCCCTTGAAGAAGATCTGGTGTTTTAGCATTTGCATCAATAATTTCATCCATTTCTTTTTGAATAGATTCACGAATTGCTATAAATACCGATTTTTTAATGTAATGTAATCTCGATTCTGCATCTTCAAATTTTTTTAATAATTCTAAGAATTGAGGTTGTGAACTCTTTTTACTTATTTTAACCTTAAAAAATTGAAATCGATCTAATGAATCACTATATTTGTTAATTTTATAAAAAAGCGCTTTCAGATTACGATTATATTCATTGAAACAATCTTCCTCTTCGGAATAAGTAACACTTGTTCCTGCAACATTCATTGGGATGATTAAAGCGGGATCATCAGTTACTTTGATACCATATTGTAGTTCTGTAGATTTTAAGAATAATCGATTATCTTTTAAAATCATTTTTCCTGAAGAGAGAATATTTTTTAACATCCAATATGGAATTGAATCCGTTAAATAACATTGTTTGTTTATTGATATTTCAGGGAAAAGAAAAGAAAGTAGGTAGTCTTCTGTTTCTGCAAGAGTTTCTTTTGGTATTATTTTTGGTTTTACTTTTTGTTTTGCTGATGTTTTTGCAGATTTTTGACTATCAACCAAGGCCTCATGTATTTTCAATCTAACTTTCAAGATTTTTTTATAAGACTTATCAATTCGGACCATTTCATTGATTACATTCTGTCGAAGTTCTACGGCTAATTCTGCGATTTCCTGCCATTCTTCGGGAGTTATCCTTGCATGAGGATATATTATTTTTATATACCCAGAAATTGTTGATCGAATTGCTTGTAAATCCCTGTTTGATATAAAAGATTTCTGATTATCAGAATCTAAGGAAAAAAAATCTAAATTTGAATTAATTAGAAATGTATAGTTTTCCTTTCGTAAACGATGCAATATATTACTGAAATAGCTTAATGTCAATCCTAAATGTCGGTTTAGAAACTTAGGTTGAAAAATAGAAAAATCCCATCCATGAATATAACGATGTATGCGATCCAAAAAGGCACAGTCTTGAAAATCCTTTGGAAGAACCTTAAGGGCATTTTCACGAGATTCGATAGTAATTCCTTTTTTCATAGGATTTCCTTGAAAAACCAAACTTACATCTGTTGTAGCATCCAACTCCCCACGTTCAACGCGGTTTGAAGCCATAATTTGCTGTAAACTCGAAACAATACTTGAAATATTTTTATTTTGCTTGTTGATTTCATCAAAAACCAATACATCACGTTGAAACACAAAACCATTTTGTTTTGTTGATTTATTATAAATAAGTTTCGCAGGGGTAATGTCTCCGCCCAACAGCATACGAACGTGTTTTGAAATATTTTCGTATAAAAACGACTTACCTGTCTGAGCCGGACCTATTTCTAATGAATTTGTGCCAATTTCTACCAAAGGAATTAACCTTGCTAAATAAAGTAATTTCTCTCGACGCTTAAAACATGCAGGATTTAGTCCGACGGTTAAGATCAATAAATTAATCCATTCTTCTGTAGAAAATTTCTCCCGAGCTTTAAGATATTTGTTAAACCCAGTAAAATTTGCTTCATAAGGTGCAAAACCCTTCATATTGACAGAAGTACTTTCTCCACTCTGTAAATATTCAAAAATGGCTTTTCCCCACAATCCATTTTCCAAAAGGGAAGGAAAACTGCTGGGTGCCAAAAGATCTTCGTTAACTGTTGCCCGTTCATCGATAGTGTTTATTTGTGTAAAATATTTACCTTTTCTTAAATCAGTATATACTTGAAAATGATCAATTAATTCCACTTCACCTAATGTTAGCAAGTTACTCTTGATTAGCTCTTTGCTACTTTTTTCAGGATTAGAAAGTTGAATATCGTGGATTATGTTTTTCAATCCATCTGGATAAAGGTTACCCCTCCGATCTGCCCTTTGTGAAATCATATATTCTGCTACAAACATCGGAAATTTGCGTAATTCATCAATTTCATGTCGATACCCTTTATTAACAATTTTTTTAGGAAAGTTTTTTATAATTTTTTCTTCTAATGGTTCAATATTTTCCATTTTTCAACCTCTGAAAAGGGAATTTAAACTATTTTATGAGCAAACTTGGATTAAATTGGATTTTTTGCACAAAATCGTTATTTCCAGATTCGGAACGATAAGTGATTTTAATTTGCAAATTGATAATTCCTTTTGTAAGTAATGCGCTGTGAAATTCAAGAGAAATCTCATAATTTTCATTCGGAGCAATGATTTCATGACACTCGATAGGTTTAATTTGTAAATTAACAGTATCAATAATTTTTATTTTAAATTTGCTTATCTCATAAGGTGAAATATTCTGAATTTGTACAATTCCTTCAATGTATCCGTCTTCTTCCTCAGATTTAAGGGGCGTAAAGGCAATTATTTCTGATTGATCAGTTCGTTGATAAGTTTGTTCAATTTCCAGTTGTTTGGATTCATAACTTCCTGTTTGATAGTTTTTCTGTATCTTTCCATTATCAATCTCGATAATATAATCAAAGTAAGGTTTAATCATTAAATAATTGCTTACCACAAACCGTTGAGCAAACTTTTTTGCAATTATTCCGTGAGTTAGAAAATCAATAAGAGCATTTCTTCGTTCATCATCAAAGAATCCTAACGGTTCATCCAAAAAAATAAAGGATTCTTTATTTGTATCATCACGCATTAAAGATATAGCAAATGCAAGTCGAACAGCTAACGCAATTTGATCGTTCGTCCCCCCTGAAAACAGCACTTTATCAACATAATCTGCCCGTTTTGAATCAAAGAGCTTAACTTGATAATTTTTCTCGATAAGTCCATCTTTATATCTTCCTGCAGTTAATATTGGAAGAATTCGACAAAGGTTTTCATTAATTTTTGGTAAAACCTTTTGGGATACTTGAGTAGTTCCGTCACTTAGGATTTCTTTTGCGCACTCATAAATTTTGAATAAATCGTTCACGTAATCAAAATTTTTCTTAGGATTTTCGTATTTTTGAAGATCTTTTATTTTCTTTTTAAGATTTTTGTCTCTTTCATGTATTTTACATTGGTTTTCCCAATTCCTTATACTATTTTCAAATGCTCCTTCCTTATTTTGTAATTTTCGTCGAATTCTAATTATTTTTTCTTTTAAAGAGGATTCTGAATTAACTTCAAGTTCTTCGTCCCAACTTAAAAGCATATGAATTGCTTGTTTCTCGAAATTATCTAATAATTTCAATGAATTCGTCCTAAATACTGAAGTTTTTTTTATAATTTCTTCTTTTAATTCAGGATATTCGAGATTTTGAGACAAGGATATATTATTTTTTTCCATCCATTTTTTGATATCTTTAAAGAGTAATTTTGTTTGATTCTCCAGAGCAGAATTTTTTTTTGCTTTTTCATTACTCTTTTGTAGAATAAATTGTTGAAGACCTTCTATTGAATTTTTAATATTTGTTTCCTTATATTCAGGAGGAATGACTTGAAGTTTTTTCGTTAATTCATCTTTCTTTTCTTTAATTTTTTTTGTTAATTCATTAATTTCTTCTTCGTGTTCATTATTTTGAATATTAGCTTTCTTGATTTCTTTTTCAATTTCAATTAAATTAGTTTGTTCTATTTGATTTGTAATATTCGTAATATCTCGCCCAATTTCAGCAATTCTCTTCTTCAAATCTTCATATATTTTTGAGAAATTTACGTAGTCATGATATTCAGGTTTAATCTTGGATTTTAATTCGACAATTTTTGCATTCTTTTTGTTTTTATTTTCAGAAATTTCATCGATTTTCTCATAAACATTTAAAAGTAGAGAGTAATTCTCTTGAATTTTACGTTTAAGAACTGGTTTAACTTGAAAATTCGTAATTTTTTCGAGAAATTCAATAATGATCTTTGGAAATTCTGATTTTGAAACTTGATTAATTTCTCTAACAGGATCACACAATTTACTGATATTATTATGAATTTCGCAGAATTTTTTTACTTTAGATTGATCCCAGCTAATTAGTGCAGTATCTTCTAAATCAAAATCAATATTGTATTTATCACATATTACTTGGAATTTATGTAATTTATTCTTTAAATTATTATCTAAGGTGGTGATTTTTGTTTGAGTCCGCTCCAAATCTTCTTTTAATTTTTCTAAGTTGAAATTCTGGATATCTATATCCATTTTCTTTAATTCAGCACTAACCATTTCCTGTGAATGTGATAAATCATCTAAAATTTTATTACAGTTTTTAATCTCTGTTTCAATTTTTTGTATATCATATTTTTTCAATTCAAATTCCAATTGTTTTTGTCGAGATACTTTTTCATCTAAAGAGTTTGTAAAATTTGTCAATTGGGTATGAATTTTCACAATATCTTGTTCTACTTTTGAAAGATCATCATTTAAAGTTTGTAAATCCAGTTCAATTATATTTTCATTAAATTCTTGATCCTTTGTTTTTGATTTTTGATCATGTAATAGCTTATTGCGTTCAATTGTTAATTTCTCGATGATTGCAATGTTTTTTTCAGTTTCCTCTTTTAATTTAAATAAATATTCACGTTGTTGCTCTAGATCACAATAATTCACTTCAGATGCCGTTCTAATTTCATTTTCATATTGATTTATATATCCTCGATCATATTTAGATTGCAATATTTCTTTTTCTTTAGTTAAAAGAGAAATTATTTCTGATGAATTATCTTCTAAGAACAATGCATTTGAAATAGCAACCGAATCATGTAAAAAACTACTGTTGTTTACATAACTATTAATTTTTTTCAAATATTCACGATGTAATGGATTCTTAACCAACAATATTGGAGCTTGTTTCAGATCTAAAATCAATAAAACTCCTATTCCTAGTGAAACTAAAAAAAGAAAATAGAAGGCTTTATGAACGAAAATCCCCATAGTGATGGCTAAAATTAGAAAAGTAATGGAAGAACCGCCCAACACTACTTTCATTTTATCTCCTAATCGAGATTTAAATGGCGGAATTTCTTCTAAATTCTTAATAATATTATCAATTTTCTTTTCTTCTTTATAATAAAAGAGATTGTGTTTTTTAAGATACTGTGTAAGTTCAGAATTTTCTTGATATATTTCTAAAGGGACATCGTTTGGAGATTTTATTAACAGATTTCGTTCAATTTCTGATAAAGTAAGTTGATTTTTTAATTGAGAAATTTCGGTATTTATTTGCTCAATACGTTGAAATTTTTCTTGATCTTTTCTCTTTTGTTCTTCATATTGTATTTTTAATTCTTGTTGTTTTTTTAATTTTTTTTTCTCTATTTCCAGTATTTCTTGTTTTTCCTGGTTTTTTTTTTGTTCTAATTTAATTTTTTGAATTTGCTTACTTAATTCAGTATACTCTTGTTTTGATGTGGTAATTAATTCATGGGTGGATCGTAATTGTTTGAGTTCAGTATTATGTTTTTCAAGATTAATTTTTATTGTTTTTAAGTTTTGATTAATTTTTTCATACTTTTCAAATTGTCGAATTGATTCCTTTAATTTTTTCTTTTTGATTTCAAGCATTTCTGATTTAGATTTTCCTTCAACTAATTCTTTAGGAACTTGGATTAAAAAAGTTAAATCTTCATCAATTTCTTCAAGTAGTTCAATAATTTGCGATTTTAATTGATCTACGAGATTTTGTTGCTCTTTCTTTGAATATTCATCTCCTTTCAAAATATCCTTTAGATCCAATTCGATTTCCTGCAATTTTGTTATGTACTTCTTCTGTATTTCCATAGATTGTAATTTTTTTTCAATTTGAACATATTTCTGCTTCAATTTGACAATTTTTTCTTGATTATTTCTATAATCATCGATTATTTTTTTTAAACGTGAAATTTCTTCAATGGTTGTTACGTGAATCTTTTCAAGATTTTGTTTTTTTTGTTCTAATTGTTTGACTGAATCATCTAATTTTTTAGAATTTTCTTTATGAATATTTATTTCTTCAAGTTTTTTCTTCTTATTGTTTAATTCATTTAATTCTTGTTCGAGTTTTTTGATATTTTCTTGCAAATCTTTATTATTTGATTCTAAATCGTTGAGTTTTTTCAATAATTCATCCATTTTTTCCAATTCAGAGATGAAATGTTCCACACGATCTATAATTTCAGATATTTGCTTTAGATTCTCTTTTAAACATTTTTGCTTGTTGCGAGTTGTCTCAATTTTAAAGCAATTTTCAAAATAATCATTTAGTTTCTTCAAATCGGTAATTTCTTTTTTATAAACATCCAGCAGCTCTTTAAATTTATCCATGTTAATAAGTTTCTCAATAGTAGCTTTTCGCTCGCGTTCCTTTTTAACGAGTAACGAATCAATCTTTTTTTGTTCCACAAAACAACTATTTAGTAAAATTTCTTTGTCGAATCCGATAAAATCTGCAATTTCTCGTGTAATTCTATCTCGTTCGCTTTTTTTTGTTGCTTGTTGATGTACTTCTTGAGGATTATCAATATTTTTCCAAAAATCCAATGTTTCTTTTACTGTTCTTGAACGAATAATTTTCCTAATAATTTTACACTGACTATTTTCTTTTTGGAATTTTAATTCTACTGTTGCGGCATTTTTATTGAATGCTACAGCATCGATATTGGTTCGATTTTGACTATCCTTTACCAACAAACTTCCCGTTAATGCATAATAAATTGCTTCGAATAACGATGATTTTCCACTTTCGTTTTTTCCGATAATAAGTATATTACCTTCTTCAGGAAATTGTAAATTTTTTATGTTTAAATTTTTAAATCCCTGTACTGTTAAAGATTGTAATCGAATCATAATTCTCACATAAATATTTATGAAAAATTGCAAAAATCTTGAATTAAAGAATTTTCAGATAATCTTCTCTTATTTTTTGCATTGCCTTTTGATAATATTGATTTATTTTTCGATCCGACGGATTTTGCTTGATAAAGTTTTGGACATATTTTTCCAATTCATCTAAAAAGCTGAGTTCCTCGATTCCCTCAGCGAACTCTCCAAAAATGACATTATCATCCAGCTCAAAATAAAAATTCCAAATTTGACCTAATTCTAAATATTTGTATGTTTTTATTTGAATATGATAGTCATTTTTTAAGATATTTCCGACCAAAGAAAGCTGCATCAACACATTTTTTCCTGATTCTTTTCGAAGTACATCCATAATAGTATCATTCCATTTCTCAGTTTCAATCTCTTCTAAATTTACTGTTAGATGCTTAATGGATAAATTAGAAATTGGAATGGTAGTTTCATTAATTATTTCGAAAATTTCTTTTTTCTCATCAAATTCAAAAATTTTTAATCTTGAAGTATTTGTTTCTTCCAATTTAAATGAATTTGGATGAATATTAGGCGCTATTATCAATTGATTTTTATAATCATTTATATTAATTCCTTTTGGTAAATTTCCACCAATGAAAATAGCAAATAGGGAATTTTTATCTATTTTTTCCAAAAATTCTAAAGAAATTTTCTTGATATCTGTTTTATATCCCATTAAATCATGAATAATAAAGAAAGAAAGAACTTCTTCATCCAAATCCAATTTGTATTTAATTAGATTTGGCGGAATTAATGGATTTGGTATCCCATAAAAGTGCAAACAGGAATTATTAATCATAATTTCACAGAAAGGTTTTTCTATAGTATTAGAATGTTGATAATTTCCAATTAATATATGAACATTAGGTATTGATTTAAATATTTCAAGAGCTAAGCTATCGTTTGAGAAATAAAGGGGCATTTCATGTGTACCAGGAACTATGACGATTTGAGTCCCGAGAGATCCAATCTCTTCTAACATGGAGTAAATAAATTGAATTGCACGATTAGAAGGTTTAGTTCGCCCAAAAATATTACCTGCTATGATTAGCAAATCTAGTTTTGCGGTTTGAATCACTTTACTAAGTTTTTTTAAATTTTGAATCTGGTGCTTATAATATTTGCTTTCAAGATTTGCTGACATCCGACGAAAGCGATATTCCAGATCTAAGTTCGCACACACACCAATCTTGATCATCTTATATCCGCCTTTGTTATATATTGATTAATGTAAGAACTTAAAAAACTTACATTTGGGAAATTCTATGTTACATGAAATTCTTTAATTTGAGAAGTGAATTACACGGACGTATTTGGTAAGTACTTATACAAGAGTGATTTAATAAGTATACACTTTAAATTCACAAATTTTGCTACTAAGAAGATAGAAAATAAAAGATTCAAACATACATATTTATTGGATTGACACAGGACTTGCTTCATTTACTCTTTTTTTCGATGTATTGTTGAAATCTCAATATCTGCTAAATTAACTTGCTGAATTTTCCATAATGATTTACATTGAGTGCAGAAATAGTAGTTTTTATTAAAATTTACCAGCGGAATTGCTTCTTGATGGTGAATGGGACAATAAAAAGAGAGAAGATTATCTTCTAGTGTTTCTGAAGAATTTTTATGTGTTAAAATCACCTCAGAAGATTTTTCTGCAGATAATCTTGAATTTAACACTTCAGTGTTATTATCTTTTTCAAAATCAAATAAGTTTTCTTTCTTAACAATGTTATCACTTAGTTTTAATTTGAGGAAAGGTTTTCCATTAAGATTTTGGGATTTTTCTTTGGGGTTGATCAATTTTGAATCATTTATATCGAACGACTTAGGTATTAATTTGATAGGTTGATATCTAATATCTATATCTTGAAATTTATGGGATTATATATTCTTCAATTTGAAAATTAGATCATGACGCATTATGGAAGAATGTAAAGGATTATAATTTTGAATACAACCTTATTCTTCTCTTTTCCTTTTATTTTCATCTTGTATACTGTGCTTAATATCTTCTAATCCCCAATAACCTTTTTCTTCACCAACTCTTTGATAATATCCAAACCATCTATTTTTTTTTGAAATTATCTACAAATGAATTAATTTCAGCAAGTTTTAGGGTTAATAATCTATCTTTTCTTTCCTTTGAAATTTCTATCATTTTATTTAAGGTTTCTTGTGGGAAATTAAAATAATTCTTCTTATTTTTTTTCATTTTTGGTTCATTGAACAAGCTTTTTGAGATTAATTATTTTTTGAATTATAAAGTTAAATTTAATTTTCATGTTGATGGTATCAAATATCTTACCAAATTATCAAATTTCTTAATTTTTCTCACAGAATTAATCTTTTTTAATTTATTTATCAGGATATTTTCAGGAATAAATTCTTCTTTTTTTACTTTCTTTTTTTCTTTGTTTTTTTCTTTGTTTTTTAAAATATAATCAATCCGGAATAAAATTAGTACGAGAATTTTTTCTTTAATATATCGATAATTTAAGGAAGATAATTTGATATTTTGATTGGTTTTATTTAGATATAAATCAAGAGTTTTATTTATTTTGAATTCTCTAATTGTACGATACAAATTAAAAATTTTTTTTTTATTTTTTAGGTTTTTTTGTAATTCAAAATTGGAAATAGAATCAGAGAAAAGGATACTGTAATTTTTATATAAATTCGAGAAATTGCTTCTTAAAGATAAAGAACATGATTTTTTTAATTTGATAATTGATCCATGATAATCGTGAAAATTAATTAAATTTATAAAAATTTTTGAAGAAAATGTGTCTTTCTTTCTCGTAATAAGATCTCTAATTTCAAAATCATTCAACTTAATATAAGCTTCATAGTTTTCTTTTTCAATATTATTCAAGTAATTCTTTAAGCTATAATGGAACATAGCTTCTTTCATTAGATTTTCTGGAGAATAGATGTAATTTGAATAAATATTATTCTTTAATTTCCAAAAACGGTCAAACTGAATTAAATCTTTTTTGTAAATAATGATTTCATTATCTGAATTAATATGAAAAAGGGAAATAAATTTTTGAGGTGATACATAATCTATATTTAGGCAAAAAGCACAGCGAGATATAGCATCTAATGTATCGAAATTTATCGAATTTGAAAATAACTCATTAAATATTTTATAATTGGAAGTTCCATTAATAATTTTGACAATTTCTTCTGGATCAATCCCATTTTCTTTTAATATTTTAAAAATATTATCCATTCCATGAATCTTTCCTGTAATTATATCCTCTGTAAATTTATGGTGATCTATGTTAAATTGTTTTAAAATCACATCCTCACTTAAATGAGAAAATGGAAAATGGCCAATATCGTGTAAAAGGCATGCAATTTCCAGATAAGTTTTTCTCTGGCCATTTATCTTAAATTTTTTTGAAATCAACACTCCTAATTTATAAACCCCGATTGAATGATCAAACCTTGAAAAATTTTTTTCTAAATCGAAGACATCGCCTAAAAATCCTAAAAAAGAGATATATTTTAATCTTTGAAATTCAGGTTGATTGATTATATCGATAATTATTTTGGAAGATTCTCTTGAAAAATTATCCAAATTGAATAAATTAGCAAAATATCTATCGGTTTTTATCATAATAATCATTTTTAAAGGAAAATATCAAAGATATGCTCTTTAACAGATTCTTGTTCAAAAATATTTTTTATATTGTCATGTATTTTTCTTCCATAATCGCGAAGTTGATAATAGATTTGGGGGTTTTCTCGTTTTTCGAAATCTATTTCATCTAACCTCTCTCTTGTTTCTGATTTATTAATTCCTTGTAAGAATTTATTATACAGGTTAAAAATATTGTTAAAAATATTTTCGTCTATTTGAAATTTGCTAAAAAAGTATTTTAATCGAATAAAAGAAGGTAAATACAATTGCTCCTTTAAATCTTCTGTATTTCCAATTTTTCTAGATTTATACAAAATCAGAACTAAGATTGAACTTAAAATTTCTATTTTTCTAAAAATTCTCAGCTTTAAGACCCGTATTGTGAAAGATTTATCACTTTCTGTTTTTTTAAATCGATAATCAATACAAAGGGTTCTTCAATAGCGCATTATCTCATTAGTTAAAAACTGTGGAAATTTGCTTTCTTCTCTAATACTTTCTTCAAGATAATGGTTAAATAATAAATCTAATGCATTTTTATATTAATTTTCGTTATAAATTGGAATAGATTCTAATATAAGCAAAATTCTTGAAGTTAAATTTCTATTTTTATCCTCTAATCCACCTATATTATGAGTTAATTCATTTAGATCTAAACAAGAAAAACACGAAATTTTTGTAAACCCCTTATCTGAAAAGTAATTTTTAATAATTTCGCTGATGTAATCTTTAGAATTATTTTTGTCTGGCTTACTGTTTAATTCTTTCTCGAAAACTAGAAGAAAATCAATATCAGATAATTCACTTGCTTCCAACCTGCCATAAGAACCAATTAAGATTATACAAATATTTTTATTTTGATCAATTTTCTCTAATTTTTCTTTGATCTCCTTTCTAAATTCGTTAATTTTATTTTTAGAATATAAAAAATTTCTTTTAAGCGGTGTGTCCTCTTCAATTTCTTTAAAAAAATCTTTTAATGGTATAATTTTTCGATCTGCAAGATAAGAAGCAGAATTAGAAATTAAATTGTTAAATATTCACACCTTTTTCATTAATTTATTACCTTTTCTTAAATTTAATTCTTTATTTATTATCAACCTAATAATTAATCGATTTATTAAAATAATTTCATCCTAAAATTATATTATCAATCCATTTCATGTCTGATTTAATAAAATTCTTAATTAAAAATCAAATACATATGATGATTTAATAGAAAATAATTAATCATCTAAAAAAGAGAAAAGCCAGATCATACTTAGGGTTATACTATTCTATTTTCATATAACTGATCAATTTCAAAAGCCGTTTGATGGCATTTTTTCTCTATTTTACATGATTAATTCGCTTTGAACGCAATAAATCTTCAGTATGTAATGTGGAGACGTGGAGACGTGGAGATGCTATTTTTAAAAATTTATTCGAAGAAGTAAGTCTTGAAGCCGAATTTTCCAGCAGATTATGAAGTATTTACCTACAAAAAAAATAATCTGGAGCGAAAAATAACCAAAAATTTAAGCGGAAGTTATTCTACTGGAGAATTTTTAACGAAAAAATGAGAGGGTGGCAAAAAACATATCTTAAACAATATTTTCAGTAATTAGAAAACAGTTCTTAAGTATTCGATAAAAAGATGATCTTCAAAAATATAAGCATTATCTAGTTTTTACATCAACAAGAATAAATGAAATGGAAACATGGGATAAAATATGCACCAAAAATCCCAAATTATGCATCAATCTTCTCGATTTGGTGCATGTTATCCGAAATTTTATAAGATTTCATTTTTCATAAACCTTGCGAAATCTGTTAGAAAAGCTTTAAAGGTTCCACTTCCTAAACAGGGGCGATAATGGTATTTAGATGATATTTTGACGATATTATGCTATTCTTGGATTCAGAGAGTCTCAATTCATTATGCTTTTGAGAAATTAAACCGCTAAGCCCAAAAATGCTTGCATTTTACTCCTCAAAAATATTCTTATGGTAGATTTTCACGCACTTTCCCCAATTAAACTACTGTAAATGATTGGTTACTCACTCAAACTCTTCCGAATGTGGAGAATATATATCGAATCGTGTTTGAAAAAATGATTCTGCTTGTTGTTTTTTAGAAATCTAAAAACTCATCCTGTGATATTAGAAGTTGATTTAATCTATCTCGGTTATTGAGGAAAACGCAGAGATTTGAAAATTGAAGGTAGTAAAACGATGAAAAGAACTGGAGGAATCCTTCATTATCATGGCGTCACGATTCATGAACTATACAAATCTCTCTATATCAGATGTCATTATGTAGCTAAAAACGAATCTATTATTCTATTTATGCTTGATATTGCTGATTGGCTAATAAATTTATGTCTTAATTCCAAAGTTTATGTTATTGATCTTGAATATTATTGCCAAAATATCTTAAAATTATTTAAAAACAGAGATATTCTTGTAATTACGCATGCAAAAAACTACAAACAACTCAAAAAAGCAAAAAAAGAATAAATTTTGGGAAATAGAGGGAGAATTCAAATTTTTACAATAAGAACTAAGAATAAAAAGAACCGAAAACAAAAATTGAGGCATTGCTGGGTTCATTTATTTCCTCGAGAAAAACAGTGAATAAATGACTTGATAACCGTCTATCGACAAGGAGAACAAAGTTTAGACAAAGTATACGAACAATTATTGGGATTAATTACAGCTATTGTACCACAATATCGCTCAAAATCTTTCGTGTACCTATATAACGATATTGCAAAATAAGATGGCAAATTGAGACCGTGTTTCGTGATGTAGATATACACAAATCCTTCATTAGGTCTTTGGCGCTCAAATGAAGATGAAACGCGGCTTTTTGCTGAAATGGGTAAATATTTACTCTTTAACTTCTGGCAAATTGAACGGGATCAAATCTACCCGAATCATCAAATGACGTTCCAAGAATATCGCGATTGGCTTGTGGATGAATTTACTCAGACTATTAATT